>JAHEXN010000060.1:0-9480 GCA_023252095.1 Actinomycetes bacterium
CGGGCATCAGGCGCGGGTGGGGGTACGACGACAGGCCCTCGCCCTCGCCGTGCGACTTCTCCTGGCGGAACCGGTCCATCTGGGTCTCGGTGAGACGGCCCTCGAGGAACGAGCGCGCGTAGATGCCGGGGGCCGCGTGACCCTGGAAGTAGATGTGGTCGCCACCGCCGGGGTGGTCCTTGCCGCGGAAGAAGTGGTTGAAGCCGACCTCGTACAGGCTCGCGGCGCTCTGGTAGCTCGCGATGTGGCCGCCCACGCCGAGTCCGGGACGGTTGGCACGCGACACCATGACGGCGGCGTTCCAGCGGATGTAGGCGCGGATGCGTCGCTCGATCGCCTCGTTGCCGGGGAACCACGGCTCTCGCTCCGGCGGGATCGTGTTGATGAAGTCGGTGCTGCGCAGGGCCGGCACGCCGACCTGGCGCTCGCGGGCTCGCTCGAGCAGGCGGAGCATGACGTACCGCGCGCGGTCGCGGCCGCGTTCGTCGACCATGGCGTCGAGCGACGCCACCCAGTCGGACGTCTCGTCCGGGTCGATGTCGGGCAGCTGGGTGGGTAGTCCCTCGTGGATGACGGGACGACGATCGTTCGCGCCGGGTTGCGGCATGGGTGACTCCCTACGAGATGTCTTGTGGACCCTCCCATCCTTCCACGCGACGTTCGCTAGGGTGAGACCGGGAACCTTCGGGTTTTCCTTACTTTTCAGTAGGTTTTCGTGTCCCGCTGGGATCGCAGCGCCAATGCTGCGAGGCTGGCGGGCAGCACAGTGGGTCAACGAGAGGAAGAGTGTGGACGCGGCGAAGTTGGGGTTCGAGCCCGACACCGTCATCCAGGAGCTCGGTTGGGATGACGACGTCGACGACGCGGTGCGCGCGGCTGTCGAGACCCTGACCGGTAGCGAGCTGGTGGACGGTGAGGTCGGCCTGGTGGTCGACGGAGTGATCCTGTGGTGGCGCGACGGCGACGGTGATCTGGCCGACGCGCTGATGGATGCGCTCCAGGACCTGGCCGAGGGCGGTTCGATCTGGCTGCTCACCCCCAAGGTCGGACGCCCGGGCTACGTGTCGGGCGCCGACATCGGCGAGGCAGCCCCGGTCGCCGGCATGTCCACCACCACGACGTCGTCGGCCACCGACGACTGGGCCGCCACCAAGCTGTCCACCCACAAGCGCTGATCCGAGGGCCGTGGGGGCGTGCCGCTGCGGGGCGCCCCTAGGCTCGAGCGCATGACGATCGAGATCGGCCAGCAGGCCCCCGACTTCACGCTCAAGAACCAGCACGGCGAGGACGTCTCGCTGGCCGCACTACGGGGCCGCACCGTCGTGCTGGTCTTCTACCCGTTCGCCTTCACCGGCGTGTGCACCGGCGAGCTGTGCGAGCTGCGCGACAACCTCGCCGACCTCACGGCCGACGGTGCCGAGATCCTGGCGATCTCGTGCGACTCCCGGTTCTCCCTGCGCGTCTTCGCCGACCAGGAGGGCTACGACTTCTCGCTGCTCAGCGACTTCTGGCCGCATGGCGAGGTCGCCCGCGCCTACGGGGTCTTCCACGAGCAGGCGGGGGCGGCAGTCCGCGGGACCTTCGTGATCGACGGCGAGGGCACGGTGCGCTGGAAGGTCGAGAACGCGATCCCCGACGCCCGCTCGCTCGACGACTACCGAGCCGCGCTCGCCGCGATCTGAGCCTGCCGTTGCAGGGTTTCTGGACCTGAGGTGCCCGTAAATTCTCATTTCGATGCGGAATGAGCCACGGATGCGCCACGATGGGTCTCGCACGGCCGCCCGGGACCCGAGACCCTGGCGGCCGTGTCTGTTTTCCGCCCGGCATCGCAGCCTTCCGCCGCGACCGTGGGGTAGGGTGCGGTCCGTTCCAGGGCGAATAGCTCAGCTGGTTAGAGCACTCGGCTTACACCCGAGATGTCGGGGGTTCGAGTCCCTCTTCGCCCACCGCCGCGCGGAGCGTCTCCTCGCTTCGCCGCACCACGAGCAGCGCGATGTCGTCCTCGACGAACTCGTCGCCGACCGTGCTGGCGATCAGGCGACTGCACGCGTCCTCGGGGTCGTCGCCGGCGGAGAGCAGGCGACGGACGACGTCGATCTGGGCGTCGACCGAGTGGAGCCGGCCGTCGTCGGTCGCCCGCCGCTCGACGAGTCCGTCGGTGTAGAAGCACAGTGACGAGCCGGGTGGCAGAGGCAGGCGGGCGCTCTGCCGCTCGAACTCCGCCACGCCGAGCATGGGGTCGTGCACGAGCCTGACCGTGGACGTCTCCTCACCGGGCACGGCCAGCAGGGGCGGCCAGTGGCCCGCCGAGCTGATCGTGACGGTGTCGAAGGGCGGAGGAACGACGGCGTAGACGACCGTCGCGAACGCGGAGTCCTCGAAGTGACGGATCTTGCGGTCGAGCCGCTCGAGCACCGTGGCGGGGTCGTCGTGGTCGAGGGCGTAGGCGCGCAGCGCGCTCCGCAGACGTCCCATCACGACCGCGGCGGGGAGTCCGTGGCCCACGACGTCGCCCATGACCAGGCCGATGCTGCCGTTCGGCAGCGCGAAGACGTCGTACCAGTCGCCGCCGAGGTCACCCTCGGCCGGCACGTAGCGCGCCGCGGTCTCCAGGCCACCGATGCGTCGGGGTGTCGTGGGCAGGAGACTGCGCTGCAGCACGAGGGCGGCGTCGTGGGTCCGATCGGTCTCGGACGACGCGGCCACGGCCGCAACCCGGTCGGCGAAACCACGCAGCGTCGCGACGTCGGTCTCGCTGAACTCACGGGTGACCGGGAAGCCCACGTGGAGCACGCCGACGAGTCGCGACTGGGACAGGACCGGGACACCCAGGACGGACCGGATACCGGCAGCGCGCAGGAGCGGGTTGATGACGGTGTCGCGCGTGACGTCGACGCTCAACGGCTGGCGCGACAGCGCGATGCGGCCGGCGAATCCCTGGCCCATCGGGACGCGGGAGGCGGCGCGGATGGTCTGGCCCAGACCGATCGAGGCGTAGGGCTCGAGCACCGTGGCGGGCTCGTTGGTCACCAGCAGGGAGGCCGACTGGGATCCGAACCGGTCGCGGGCCTCCTCCAGGAGAGCCAGGATCGCGGGGTCGACCGCTGGCCGCGGCCGGGCCTGCGGGGCCTGGACCGCGGTCGCCGGCGTCGTCGCGTCGCGGGAGTCCACGCCGGGAGAGTACCCAGACCCACACGTCCCGACACGTGCGGCTGGCGACGTGTCGATGCAGACCCGTATCGACGACCCGCTTCGGTGTACGGTCGCGGGCGTGACGACGAAGCGGCGGGAGGCGACCCGGGAGCGACTCGTGGAGGCGGCCCGTGCGCTGCTGGCCGAGATCGGCATCCAGGGCGCCACGGTCGAGTCGATCTGCGAGCGGGCCGGATTCACCCGTGGCGCGTTCTACTCGAACTACGCCAGCAAGGACGAGCTGATCCTCGACATCTTCGGTCGCGAGAAGATCCAGATGATCGCGTTGATGCAGTCGGCGGTCGACTCGGAGATGGGCGGCGACGTCGACGGCGTCCCGGCCGCGCTCCGGGCCGTCGACCGGTTCCTCGCGGCCTACCCACGCGACCGCCGGAGCTTCCTCGTGCAGCTCGAGTTCGTGACGCATGGCATCCGGGAGCGGGCGGTCGCGGAGGTCTACCGCGAGGTCTGGGTCGAGACCCGCAACGACATCCAGCGCGTTCTCGAGCGGGGCGTCGAGCTGCTCGGCGGACGCCTGCTGGTCACCTCCGAGCAGGCAGTCACGCTGCTCATCGGCGCGTACGAGATGGCGATGCGTGACGCCCTGCTGGAGTCCGACGCGGACGAGGCCGACCTCACGCATCTCGAGGGCCTCGTCGCCGCCTTGTTCGGCGCGCTCGTCGCGAAGGACTGAGTCACTGCTCGCCGGGAGGGCGTGCTGTGGATGGGCATGGGCCCGTGTCGGACGTCGCTGACACGATGGCCGCATGACCACGACGACGGCCCATGACGCCCTGGCAGCGCTGCGCCGCCTCACCGCGCGTGACGACGCCGTCTTCCACGACGGGCAGCTCGAGGCCATCACGGCGCTGGTCGACGACCACCGTCGTGCGCTCGTCGTGCAGCGCACGGGCTGGGGCAAGTCGGCGGTGTATTTCATCGCCACGGCGTTGCTGCGTGCCCGGGGCACTGGCCCGACGCTCCTGGTCTCACCCCTGATCGCCCTCATGCGCGACCAGGTCGCCGCAGCGGAGCGGGCCGGCGTCCGAGCCGTCTCGATCAGCTCGGCCAACGCCCACGAGTGGGACGAGATCCGGGCCCGGCTCGCGGCCGACGACGTCGACGTCCTGCTGGTCTCGCCCGAGCGGCTCACCAACCCTCGCTTCCGGGAGGAACAGCTCCCGGAGCTGCGCCGGCGCACAGGCCTGCTCGTGGTCGACGAGGCGCACTGCGTCTCCGACTGGGGGCACGACTTCCGTCCCGACTACCGGCGGCTCGCCGATCTCGTCGCGTCGATGCCCGAGGGCGTCCCCGTGCTCGCCACCACGGCCACCGCCAACGCGCGGGTCGTCGAGGACGTCGCCGAGCAGCTGGGCGACGACGTCCTGACCCTGCGCGGCTCGCTGGCCCGCACGAGCCTGCGCCTGGGGTGTCTCACCCTCGGATCGTCGCGAGAGCGGCTGGGTTGGCTCGTCTCGCACCTGGGTGAGCTCCGGGGCAGCGGCATCATCTACACGCTCACGGTCTCAGCGGCCGAGGACACCGCCCGGCTGCTCAACGAGGCCGGGCACGGCGTCGCGGCCTACACCGGGCGCACCGATCCCGACGAGCGGGCACGACTCGAGCAGGCGCTCAAGGACGACGAGGTCAAGGCGCTGGTCGCCACGAGCGCGCTGGGCATGGGCTTCGACAAGCCCAACCTCGGGTTCGTCATCCACCTCGGCGCACCGTCCTCACCCGTGGCCTACTACCAGCAGGTGGGGCGTGCGGGCCGCGCCACCGAGACCGCCGACGTCCTGCTCCTGCCCGGGCGCGAGGATGCCGAGATCTGGCACTACTTCGCCACCGCGTCGATGCCCACGCCCGCCAAGGTCGACCAGGTACTGGGGGTCCTCGGGTCGGAGCCGATGTCGGTGCCGGCCATCGAGTCCCGCGTCGACCTGCGTCGCACGGGCCTCGAGCTGCTGCTCAAGGTGCTCGACGTCGACGGGGCGGTGCGCCGTGTGCAGGGCGGCTGGGTCTCCACGGGCGAGCCCTGGGTCTATGACGAGGAGCGCTACGAGCGCATCGCGCAGGCCCGACGCGACGAGCAACAGGCCATGCTCGAGTACCAGCGCGCCACGACGTGCCGCATGGCCCTGCTCCAGCACCACCTCGACGACCCCTCGGCGGCGCCGTGCGGGCGTTGCGACGTCTGCGCCGACCCCTGGTACCCCACGGCCACCGACGGCGAGGCCGTCGAGCAGGCCAACCGCTCGCTCGATCGCGTCGGCGTCCCGGTCGAGCCGCGGGCCATGTGGCCCGCGGGGGTCAAGCGACTCGGTGTCGAGGCCAGCGGCAAGATCCCAGTCGGCGAGCGACCTGAGACCGGTCGGGTCGTGGCCCGCCTCACCGATCTGGGGTGGGGCACGGCACTGCGTGAGGTCTTCGGCGCCGGTGCCGAGGACGCCCCGGTCAGCGACGCGTTGCTCACGGCGAGCTCGCGCGCCCTCCGCGACTGGCCCTGGACACAGCGTCCTGTCGCGATCGTCACCGTGCCGTCCGTGACGCGGCCGCTGCTGGTCGAGTCGGTCGCCCAGGGTCTCTCCGGCCTGGGGCGCCTGCCGCTGCTGCCGTCGCTGGAGATCGCGCCCGGCGCTCCCGACGACCCGCCGAACGGCAACAGCGCGTTCCGCCTCGCCGCGGTGTGGGACCGCTTCGTCGTGGGTGACGCGCTCCGCGAGGCGCTCGAGGCGACGACCGGCCCGATCCTGCTGGTCGACGACCTCGTCGACAGCCGCTGGACCCTGGCCGTCGCCTCACGCACGCTTCGCCTCGCCGGAGCCGGCGCCGTCCTGCCCTTCGCGCTCGCCTCCGTCGGCTGATCCCCTCCGCCCGACTGTGACCGCGAAGAGGTAGACGACGAATGTCAGTGCCGCGACGGCGAGCACGGTCCACGCGTCGCGCACGTGATCGGTATGGACGATCGCGAAGATGGTCGTAGCCACGACCATGAAGAACATCGCGTGCATCCACGCTCGGATGAGCGGACACGGGACCTTGTTGGAGAGAATGAAGGTTTTGAGCCGTGCGCCGGCGGGGCCGAGGGCGACTGCTTCGGACTGGAGCCAGCGTTGCTGTTCTTCGACGGCGTCGCACAAGCCGACGGTCCCGATGGCAGTGAAGAACGCGCCCACGACGATGACTGACATCGAGGTGCGTGGTCCATCAATCCAGATTGGCTCGGCGGGGGAGGATCCGACCACCAGCCCCGCGCCGAGCACGATTCCCACGATCCAGAGCGTTCTCGTACGACTGGTCGATCTGTGGTCAGCGACGAGACTCTGGTGAAGTAGTGCCACATTCTGGGCCTTGACGAGACGCGCACGAGCCGCCGGCTCGGTGCTCGACGGCAGACGCTTGACGTCTGCGACCAGTCGGTCTGCCCTTCGTCGCAGTCGGTGCTCGGTCGTGAGTACGCCGTAGGCACTTGCCCAGATCGTGACGATGATGGGCAACACGGGCAACCACGGGATCGGGTTCATCTTTCTTCCTCCGTGGGGTGAGGTGCGTGGACCTGAGAGGTCTAACAACTTGCGCTGCGGCTTTGGCCGGCGTCCTTCACTGAGCACGGCGGATAGGGTTCCGGCATGGCCGCCCTTGGTGACGTCGTCGCGGTGCTCGACGAGCTCTACGACCCCCGCACGGCCGAGTCGTGGGATGCCGTCGGCACGATCCTGGGTGATCCCGACGCCGAGGTGCGGAGGGTGCTGTTCGCCGTCGACCCGGTGCAGGCCGTGGCCGACGAAGCCGTCGCGCTCGGCGTCGACCTGGTCGTGACGCACCACCCGCTGTGGTTGTCGGGAGTCACGGCTCTACCGGCGTCCGACCCGAAGGGCCGGGTCGCGCACACGCTCCTGTCGAACGGCATCGCGCTGCACACGTGCCACACCAACGCCGACGTGCCGCCGCTAGGCGTCTCGTCGGCCATGGCCGCTGGCTTCGGCCTGGTCGGGGCGCGCCCGCTGCAGCCGGCCACCTCGCCGGGTCCTGACGTCTGGACCGTGTTCGTCCCCCGAGACGACGCGGAGACCGTGCTCGCCGCGATGCACGCCGCGGGCGCCGGGCACTACGACGGCTACGACAGTGCGGCCTTCAGCTGGCCGGGCACGGGCCAGTTCCGCCCGCTCGACGGCGCCGACCCCGCGATCGGACGCATCGGCGAGCTCGAGCGGGTGGATGAGGTCGCGCTGCGGCTCGTGGCGGCGGCGGGCGTCCGAGAGCAGGTGCGCGCCGCGATGATCGCGGCCCACCCCTACGAGGTCGTCGCGCACGACGTCGTCGCGGCGCAGCCCGTGCCGACCGACCGGGGCATGGGCCGGATCGGCAGCCTCCCCGAGCCGATGCCGCTCGCGGCCTTCGCGGAGCACGTCCGTCAGGCGCTGCCGGCGCACGGTGGCGCGACGCGGTTCGCCGGCGATCCCGATCGCCTCGTCGAGACCGTCGCGCTGTGCGGCGGGTCGGGCGACTTCCTCCTGGGGGCCGCTACGGCAGCGGGCGCCGACGTCTACGTGACCTCGGACCTCAAGCACCACGCCGTGAGCGAGCACCTCGAGCGCCCGGGCGCGTGCGCCGTGGTCGACGTGCCGCACTGGGCCGCGGAGTGGACGTGGCTCCCGGTCGCGGCGGCTGCAGTGACCGAGCGCCTCGGCGCTACCGTGGTGTCCCAGGTCTCGTCGCTCGTCACCGATCCCTGGACCGCGACCCTCGTCCACCCCGACCGCCCTCTCGAACACCGGAGCCCACGCTGAAAGCCGCACCGCACGTCCAGCTCGTCCTGCTCGACCTCTCCGCCGTCGACGCCCAGCTCGCCCAGCTGGCGCACCGTCGAGGCGCGTTGCCGGAGCTTGCGGTCCTCGCCGAGGTGACGGCCGCCGAGGCCCAGCTCGACGACAAGCGCATCGAGCTCGACACCCTCGTCGGCGACCTGCGCCGCGAGCTGCGACAGGCCGAGGCGGAGGTCGAGCAGGTCCGCACCCGCCGCGAGCGCGACGAGCAACGGCTCAACTCCGGCGCCATCACGAACCCGAAGGACCTCACCAACCTCGAGCACGAGATGCAGGCCCTGCAGCGCCGCATCGGCACGCTCGAGGACGCCGAGCTCGAGGTCATGGACCAGGTCGAGACGCAGCAGGCAGCGCTCGACGCCGTGCTCCAGGAGCTCGAGACCATGCGGGCCAAGGTCGCCGACGTGACCGCGGCGCGTGACGCGGCGTTCGCCCAGCTCGACGGCCAGAGCGGTGAGCTCACCGCCGAGCGGGCCCGGCTCGCGGCCGACCTCCCGGACGACCTGGTCGCCCTGTACGAGAAGGTGCGGGCGCAGTACGGGTCCGGCGCCGCCGCCCTGAAGGCACGCGGTTGCGAGGGCTGCCGCCTGGAGCTCAACGGCTCCGACCTCCGGGTCATCGCCGCTGCGGCGGACGACGAGGTCATCCGCTGCCCCGAGTGCAGCCGGATCCTCGTGCGGACGGCCGAGTCGGGGCTGTGACCCAGCGGGTCGTCCTCGAGGCCGACGGGGGCTCCCGCGGCAACCCGGGGCCCGCCTCGTACGGGGCGCTGGTGCGCGACGTCGCGACGGGCACCGTGATCGCCTCCCGCGGGGCCACGATCGGCCAGGCCACGAACAACGTCGCGGAGTACCGCGGCCTGATCGGCGCGCTGGAGCTCGCGCGCGAGCACGCTCCCGGTGCCATCGTCGAGGTGCGCATGGACTCCAAGCTCGTGATCGAGCAGATGGCCGGACGATGGCGCATCAAGGACGTCCGGCTCCGCGGCCTCGCCGAGCGCGCGTCAGCCCTGGCGCCCGAGCACGTCACCTGGACGTGGGTGCCTCGCGAGCAGAACGTCGACGCCGACGCACTCGCGAACGAGGCGCTCGACGAACAGGCCCGCACGGGTCAACCCGCCGTCGTGGGGGTCGTGGCTGGCGTGGTCGACGACGAGTTCCCCTCGCCGCACGAGGTCGCCGTCGCCGACCACGAGAAGCCCTCCACCAGCATCGGCGCCGGCTGGCGCGGCCGGCTCGACAGCGATCCCACCGTCATGGTGCTGCTGCGGCACGGGGTGACGGCGAGCACGGTGCGCCGGCTGTTCTGCGGCAGCGGCGGTTCCGACCCCGGTCTGGTCGACGAGGGGCGCGAGTAGGCCGCGCGGGCAGCCGCCTGGATCGCGCTCCGTCACCAGGTCGACGCGATCGTCGCGTCGCCGCTGCAGCGCACCCAGGAGACCGCGGGCTTCGTCGCCCGCGAG
>JAHEXN010000060.1:9490-13640 GCA_023252095.1 Actinomycetes bacterium
GCGAGCTGGGGCTCGACGTCGCCCTGGAGCCGGGGGTCGCCGAGGCCGCCTTCGGCGAGTGGGACGGGCACACGTTCGCCGAGATCATGGAGCGGTGGCCCGACGAGATGTCGGCCTGGCTCGCGTCGTCCGCCGTGGCACCGCCGGGTGGGGAGACCTTCGACGCGGTGTACGACCGCGTCGTCGAGGCGCGAGAGCGCATCGTCACGGCGTACGCCGGCAAGACGATCGTCGTGGTCAGTCACGTCACGCCGATCAAGATGATGGTGCGGCACGCGCTCGGGGCGCCCATGTCGGCCATCCACGCGCTCGAGCTCGCACCCGCCAGCATCAGCACGATCGTGTGGTGGCCGGACGCGATGCCCTCCGTCCGCAACTTCTCCGTCGTGCCGGACTGACCCGCCACCGGCGAAGCCGGTCGGCTAGGTGGTCGAGTTCGGCGCGAGGCGTTGCCCTGAGTGCCGTGCGAGGAACGAGCGCGGTGTATCGAAGGGAACGAGCGACGAGTATCGAGACCATGCTGGCGTGACCGTGGGCGGTCGGACCGGTCGGTACCACCAGGTGCCTGACTCGGACCGGGTCTCGATACGCCGCTCGCAGAGCTCGCGAGCACTCGACCAGCGGGTGGGGGCCTATCTGGTGATGACGTCGATCTGGGTCGGCTTGCCCGGCACGACGTCGGGCTGCTCGACGTGCCAGCCCAGGTCGGACCACACGTGCACGAGGTCGCCCACGGACGTGGGATCCGCGCCGGACGTCAGCAGCGCACGGACGAGCTGGCCCTTCGTGGCCTTGTTGAAGTGGCTCACGACCTTGCGGACCCCGCCCGCCTCGTGCAGCACGCGCACGGTCACGGTGCGGTCGGCGATCTTCCCCTCGGGCTTGCCCAAGCTGACGTACGTGCCCGACCGGAGGTCGATCAGCAGCCCTCCTCCGGTGGCCTCCGTCAGCTCGCGGGGGAGCTTGTCGCGCCAACGCGACGCCACGGGTCCGAGGCGGGGGAGCGAGACGCCCCCCGACAGGCGGTACGCCGGGATCGGGTCGTCGATCCGGAGCACACCGAACAGCGCGCTGGCCACGGCGACCGTCGCCGAGGCTCGTCCCCGTGCTGCCGGGTCCAGGGAGGCGAGATCGAGCTCGCCGAACAGCACGCCGGTGTAGACGTCCGCGGCGGGTGCGCACGGCAGCTCCCACAGGCGCGCGTCGGCGTCGATCGCATCCGCCTGCGTGGGTCCGAGACCCAGCACCTCGGCGGCGCGTGCGGGCTTGCCGGAGGCGAGTCGCACCAGGGCTCGGGCCAGCTGGTCGCGCGTCGCGGTCAGGCGCGGGAACGAGAGCGCGTCGAGGTCGAGGACCGGGCCGTCGGCCGGAGCCGTCTTGCCTTCGGACGGGGGCAGGAGCACGAGCACCGGTCGAGCCTAGGGTGCCTCAGGTGACGACGGGCGACCAGGCCCAGAGCACCGAGGCTCCCAGCACGACCAGGAGGGGAGTCGTCAGCAGTCCGAGACGGTGGAACTCGCCCCAGCCGACCGATGCGCGTCCGCCGGCACTCCGCCAGAGCAGGTTCGCCAGGGAGCCGACCGCGGTCAGGTTGGCGCCGACGTTGACCCCGATGAGCAGGGCGGCGACGCCCACGGGGCCGGTCGCAGCGGCGGCCGGCAGGAGCAGGAGGGTCGCCGGCAGGTTGTTGACGACGTTCGCCGTGGCCATGGCGACGAGGGCGATGCCGACGAGCGCCGCCCACGTCGTGCCGTGCGGCAGCAGGTCGGTGATCCACTCGCCCGCAGGCGTGTCGGCCACGAGCGTGACGACCCAGCCCCAGACGATGACGAGGGCGGCCAGGGGCAGATTCGCCGCGGCGAGCAGGTCGCGCCACGTCGTGGCGCGGGTGACCACGGCATGCACGTTCAGCAGCGCCGCTCCGGCTGTCGCGACGACCCAGGGCTGCTCGCCAGCAGCCAGGCCGCACAGCACCGCGATGACGATGCCGGCGGGCACGAGCGGGGTCGCGGACACCGGACCCAGTGGGGGAGCAGGTGCTGGGTCGCGACGGCACCACCAGCTCACGATGGCGATCTCGGCGACGACGCCCACGACCCACACCGGCAGCATGACGCGGGCGAACTCGACGAACGTCCATCCTGTCGCGGCGACCGCCAGCAGGTTCGTGAGGTTGGAGATCGGCAGCAGTGTCGACGCCGAGTTCGCGAGCCGCACGCTCAGGAGCGACCCGCGCCGGCCGAGTCCTGCCGCGAGGAGCACGGGGGTCAGGAGCACGACCGTGGCGTCGAGAGTCAGCACCACGGTGATGCCGGCCGCGAGCAGTCCGGCGGCGACGCCGAGCCGCCGTGGATCGCGGGACACTCGCGAGACGAGACCGCCCCAGGCGTCGAACAGGCCCTCGTCGGCGCAGGCCCGGCCGAGCACCGTCATCGCGACGAGGAAGCCGACGACCTCGACGAGCGAGCCGAGGTCGTGAGTCACGGGCCGAACCTAGCGCGGTGGTCTCAGGCGAGGGCGTGGACGCCCTCGACGAGAAGAATGACGGCGAAGACCGCAAAGGCGGCTGCGGCGCCGTAGCGGATGGCCTTCTCCGGCAGCTTCTTGCCGAGCACGGCCCCGACGACGATCGCGAGGGCGTCGGCGGCGACCATGCCGACCGTCGAGCCGATCCACACGCCGACCCAGTCGTTGTCGACGGCCAGCGTGATCGTGGCGAGCATCGTCTTGTCGCCCAGCTCGGCGAGGAAGAAGGCCAGACCGACGGCCAGCAGGGCGCGACCACTCGCGTTCTTGGCCTTCTGAGCCTCGTCCTCGGTGAGCTCGTCACCGCGCAGGGTCCAGGCGGCGAACGCCAGGAAGGCCAGACCTGCGGCGATCGAGATCCAGCCCTGGTACTCGGAGAACGCGTCGCCGATCCAGAAGCCGATGCCCACCGACGCGAGGTGGACGACGGCCGTCGCGGCCGTGATGCCCAGGATCACGTCGCGGGCGCGGTAGCGGGACGCGAACGTCATCGCCATGAGCTGGCTCTTGTCGCCGAGCTCGGCCACGAAGATGACGGCGGTGCTCAGCAGCAGCGCGTCGAACATAGAAGAAGGCTCCTCGTCTCCCGGACGAGAAGCCTGTCGTGGTGACGAGTCCTCGACCGGGTTCGTCACCACGACAGGTGTGCCGTGGTGTCAGTTCCGGTCGAAAGTCTCGTCCGCCGGTCCTGGTGGATCGGCCCGCTGCACCGGAGCCCTGCTGGAGCGGCTCAGTATGTCGACGCAGCGATTGGGGACTACTCCCTTTCGCTCCGGTGAGCCTACCGGGCCACCTGGCGCGTGGGGCAAGGGAGTGTGGCGCATCCCACGGCGGTCCGGTCCACCGTGCCCTCGGCTCCCGCGCGAGGGCCTAGGATGGCTCCTGCGAATGAGTCGGCCGGGCGGCCGCGGCAGCGCCTTCGGGCACGGCTGAGGAAAGTCCGGACTCCACAGAGCGCGGTGGTGGCCAACAGCCACCCACGGTGACGTGCGGGACAGTGCCACAGAGAACAGACCGCCAACGGCCTCCAGCCCTCGTGGCTGGAGGTGCGGGCAAGGGTGAAACGGTGAGGTAAGAGCTCACCAGCGACGTCGGAGACGGCATCGGCTCGGTAAACCCCACCGGGAGCAAGACCAAGGAGGATCTTCGGATCCGCGCTGACGGGCTGCTCGTCCGAGGTCAGCGGGTAGGTTGCAGGAGGCGTCCAGCAATGGGCGTCCCAGATGGATGGTCGCCCAGGGCTTCGGCCCTGACAGAATCCGGCTTACAGGCCGACTCATTCGCACCCACGACGAGACCGCGAGGAGAGACCGCGTGAACAGTCGACGCTACCTGCGCCGATCACTCGTGTCGTCGCTGCTCCTGCGGCTCCTCGTGCTCGCGCTGGTCTACCTCACGCTGCAGCTCATCGAGCCAGCCACGCCCGAGGACGACGAGGTCGCCGACGCACCCGCCGCGACGGCCGCGCCCGAGGCCGGTGTCGTGTCGGACGAGTTCGAGCAGACGATCGAGGTGCAGTCCCGCAAGAAGCTGGGACGCACGACCCAGGTCACGTGCCCGGACCGCATCGAGCTGATCAAGGGCAACGAGGTCACCTGCCTGATCTCCGAGGCCACCGATGAGG
>JAHEXN010000304.1 GCA_023252095.1 Actinomycetes bacterium
GCAGCGTCTTCTTCCGGTCGACCGACCGCTTCACGGGCCCGGGTCCGGTGCCGATGCTGTCGTGGATCTACCAGCCCGACTTCTGCGGCGTGCTGATCTCGCACGCCGACGACCACTACGTGCTGATGGGGGCCTTCGTCCATCCTGGCCAGGAGATGCCGCGTGACCCCGACGCGTACTGGCGGCGGCTGCTGCCGCGCGTCCTGGGGGAGGACGTCACGGCCGAGATCCGTTCGACCGGGACCTGGATGATGCGCTCGGAGCTGGCTCGGCGCTTCCGCTCCGGCTCGGTCCTGCTCGCCGGAGATGCTGCGCACCGGTTTCCCCACACCGGCGGGTTCGGCCTGAACAGCGGGGTGCAGGACGCCCACAATCTCGCCTGGAAGCTGGCCGCCGTGCTGCGTGGAGCGCCGGCCGACCTGCTCGAGACCTACGAGGTCGAGCGGCGTCCGGTCGTGCAGACCTTCGCGGAGCAGAGCGTCGCCAACCACTTCTTGCTCGATCGCGTCACGTCGAAGATCGGCGTGACCAACCGGTCGCTGCAGCAGGCAACCCTCGGTCTGCAGAAGCCACCGCTGTCCTGGCTTCCCGACCGTGTAGCCGTCCCGCTCGTCGAGCGGCTGACGGCGCGTCAGATGAGGCGCACGGCCGTCCTCACCGCCGAGGGGCCGAGGGGCGATCGTGCACGGCAGCACATGGCGTCCACGATCCCGGAGCAGCTCGAGCACTTCGTCTCGACGGGTCTGGAGCTCGGCTACCAGTACCGCAGCGATCTGGTCGACCGCACGGACCCGGTCGTGCCGCTCGCCGACGTGACTCGCTACGCGCCGACGACCGAGCCAGGATCCCGGATGCCGCACGTGCTCGTGCAGTCCCCGGTGGGCGACGTGGGGGTGCACACCGCCCTGGCCCTCGACGCCCTGACGCTGGTGACCCCGGAGCCTGGGGCGTGGGTCGAGGAGCTGGCGAGGTCCGACCACGGAGTCGCGGTGGAGGTCGTCGGGCTCACGGCCGGAGAGCTCGGGGATCGCGCGCTCGAGCTGCTTGACCTGGGTCCACGAGGTGCAGTGCTTGTCAGGCCTGACGGTCATGTGGCGTGGCGCTCGCGAGGGCCGGCCAGCGACGACGCAGGCGCTCTCGTCCGGCATCTTCGCCGGGTCTGGCGGGACGTGCTGCCGGTACCGAGCGAGTGACCCGCACCACATTCAGGTGCGCGGATCCCTTGCGGCCGGGGTGTTGCGGGTCTAGATTGTCGACGTTACTTAAATCGACATTAAGAGACTGGCGCACTGCTCCAGCCCTGTGAGAGGACACCCTGTGGCTCGACTGGCTTCCACGTCCCGCGGCATTGGCCGAGCGGAAGGCGACCGGATCGATCTCCTCGACACCCCGTTCCCCGACCTCGACGCGGCGCTCGCTGCCGGTGGGGACTTGGGCGCGCTGGCTGAGTCGCCGGTCCTCGAGTCCGTGTCGCTGGACGATGTCACGCTCCACGCGCCGGTCCGCCGGCCGTCCAAGATCTGGGGCGTCGGGTACGCCTACCGCGACCACCGCGAGGAGACGGGTTTCACCTCGACCGACGCCTCCCCGGTCATCTTCATGAAGGCACCTTCGTCGGTGGTCGGTCCGGGCGACGACATCGTGCTGCCCCCCGTTGCTCCCGAGATGGTCGACTACGAGGGCGAGCTCGCGGTCGTGATCGGCCGCCGTGCCACCGCGGTCGACACGGCGCACGCTCTCGAGCACGTCGCGGGCTACACGATCGGCAACGACGTCAGTGCGCGTGACGTGCAGCGCGGTGCGATCGAGGGCCGTCCCGCGGACACCTCGACCGCGAAGAGCTTCGACACCTTCACTCCGCTGGGTCCGTGGATCGCGACGCTGGACGGTCTCGACGACCCCCAGGACCTGGCGCTGCGGACCTGGGTCAACGGCGACCTGCGGCAGGAGGATCGCACGTCGCAGCTCGTGCACCCGGTCGCCGAGATCGTCTCCTACCTCTCGCACCAGACCACGTTGCTGCCGGGCGACGTCATCATGACCGGCACCCCCGGCGGCATCGGTGGCCGGCAGGGCCTGTACCTCCGCGCCGGCGACGTGGTCCGGATCGAGATCGAGGGCATCGGACGTCTCGAGAACACCGTCGCGGACTCCGCGTCGAAGGCGGCCGGTCATGGTCACTGACACGCGGCGCGTCGTGGCCCCGGGCGACCTGCTCGGGATCGACCACCTGCTGGACGCGGAGGAACGAGCCATTCGCGACACGACCCGTCAGTTCGCGGACGATCACCTCCGGCCGTACGTGGCCGACTGGTTCGAGCGTGGGGTCTTCCCGGTCGAGCTGGCTCGTCAGCTCGGACAGATGGGGCTCCTCGGCATGCACCTCGACGGCTACGAGTGCCCAGGCACGAGTGCCACGAGCTACGGGCTGGCGTGCGCGGAGATCGAGGCCGTCGACAGCGGGCTGCGCAGCTTCGTCTCGGTGCAGGGCTCGCTCGCGATGGCCAGCATCCACCGGTACGGGTCCGAGGAGCAGAAGAGCCACTGGCTGCCCCGTATGGCCGCGGGCGAGCTCATTGGTTGCTTCGGCCTGACCGAGCCCGATCATGGCAGCGACCCAGCCGGGATGCGCACGTTCGCGCGACGCGACGGCACGGACTGGGTCCTCCGCGGGACGAAGATGTGGATCACGAACGGCAGCATCGCCGACGTCGCGATCGTCTGGGCTCAGACCGACGACGGGGTCCGAGGCTTCATCGTGCCGACGGCGACGCCCGGGTTCAGTGCGGCGTCGATTCCCCGCAAGCTCTCGATGCGGGCATCGGTCACGGCGGAGCTGGTCCTGGACGACGTCCGCCTGCCGGCCGACGCAGTGCTTCCCGAGGCGAGGGGGTTGTCCGGCCCACTCGGCTCGCTGAACGAGGCCCGGTTCGGCATCGTCTGCGGGGTCGTCGGCGCGGCACGCGACTGTCTCGACGCTGCCACCTCCTACGCGATGTCGCGGCACCAATTCGGTCGGCCGATCGGCGCCTTCCAGCTGACGCAGGCCAAGCTCGCTGACATGGCCGTGGAGCTCGGCAAGGCCCAGCTGCTCGCACTGCACCTGTCCCGCGCCAAGGACGCCGGCACTCTGACGCCCACGATGGTCAGTGTCGGCAAGCTCAACAACGTGCGTGAAGCGCTCCAGATCGCCCGTACCTGCCGGACGATCCTCGCTGGCTCCGGGATCACGACCGAGTACTCGCCGCTTCGCCACGCCAACAACCTCGAGTCGGTCCTGACGTACGAGGGCACGGTCGAGGTCCACCAGCTCACGATCGGGCGGGCGCTCACGGGCGAGAACGCGTTCGTCTGAGGTGGTGCGGGGCGCCGATCGCCGTCAGGTGCTGCTGGACACCAGGCGGGTGAGGAAGAAGTCCATCATCTCGTGCCCGGGCCGCGGTAGGGGCAGGAGGACGTTGAAGCCCTCGAAGAGGAACGTCGCGACCT
>JAHEXN010000305.1 GCA_023252095.1 Actinomycetes bacterium
GGAGCACCCGCTCGGCGTGGACGGCCATCGCCTGCTGGGCCCGCAGGAGCGGCGTCTTGTGGTCGAGGGCCTCACCGGTCATCGAGATGAAGACCGTCGGGATGCAGAGGGTGTTGCCGTACGGGTTCTCGAGGATGTAGGCCGGGCTCGTGGCATCCCAGCCGGTGTAGCCGCGCGCCTCGAACGTGTTGCGCAGACCGCCGTTGGGGAAGCTCGACGCGTCGGGCTCGCCCTGCACCAGGGTCTTGCCGGCGAACTCGGCGAGCGCCGTGCCGTCGCCGACCGGGTCGAAGAAGCCGTCGTGCTTCTCGGCGGTGAAGCCCGTGAGGGGGTAGAACACGTGCGCGTAGTGCGTCGCGCCCTTCTCCAGCGCCCAGTCCTTCATCGCGGAGGCGACCGCGTCGGCGACCAACGGGTCGAGCTTCTCGGACTTCTCGATCGTCGCCATCAGGGACTTGAAGATCGACTTCGGGAGGCGCTTCTGCATGACCGTCTTGCTGAACACGTTCGTGCCGAAGATCTCGCCGGGGCCCTCGGCGGCGCTGAAGTCGGGGGCTGGTGGGACGTACGCCTCGACGTCGGTGATGGCCTGCAGACGTACGGGGTTCGCGCTCATGGCATGGGTCCTTCGTCGGGGGAACGGCGGCGCCGTCGCGCCGTACCGGCCCAGGATGATCGACCTGCGTTACGGATCCGTGTCGGTCTCGCGTCGCTGGTCGACACAAGCTCTGCGTACGGCCTGCGGGGTGTCAGGATGAGTCCGTGGACCGGGAGGCGCCGTGACCTGGGTGATCATCGCTGTGGCCGTGGCGACGGCGGTGCTCGTGGCCGTTCTCGCCGTGGTCTTCACGCTCTCGGCGACCCGTCGCACGCGCCCCGAGCTCGGCCCACGACCACCTGCCGGTGCCGCACCCGGCCCCGCGGGTGCTGTCGTCCCCCCGCCTCGCCCCGGCGCGGTCGACGGGTCCTGGAACGCGATGGTTGCCGGCGGCGGCATCGTCGGCGCGATGGGCGGCACGATCAACGCCACCTTCGGCGGTCTCGACCTGGTTCGGGGACTCCTCACGTTCACCCGGGACGGCGCCGGCGCACCCGACTGGAGCGTTCCGTGCACCCAGCTGCGAGTCCGGCAGCTCGGGCTGCTCGTGGCCAAGGGCGACATCGAGCTGAATGGGCCGATGGGCACCGTGCGCTGCACCGTGAGCCGCGAGCACGTCAACCGGTTCACGCAGAACGGCTTCAAGGACCTGCGTGAGCAGGGATACGCCCGCGAGTTCGTGCACGCCGTGCTCAGCAACGGCGCCGTCCACGGCTGACCCACCACGACGCGCGCCCGGGTACCACGTCGGGGCGAACGGCTCGCGCCGATGACCACCATCCGAGCGGACGCCCTGGACCGCTCCCAGCGACCTACGTTCGAGGGGTGCCGGACGCGAGGTCCACCACCTCGAGGTTCGAGGTGGTCGCGGACGGCACCGGGCCTCGGCCCGTCCGACCGTCAACCCTGAGAAGGACGTCCGCCATGACCATCCCACCCGTGTCCCGCACGCAGGACCCGCTGAAGTTCGCCTACTGGGTCCCGAACGTCTCCGGCGGGCTCGTCACCAGCACGATCGAGCAGCGCACCGACTGGTCGTACGACTTCAACGTCCAGGTCGCGCAGCTCGCCGAGCAGGTCGGCTTCGAGTACGCGCTGAGCCAGGTGCGCTACACCGCCTCGTACGGCGCCGACCAGCAGCACGAGTCGACGAGCTTCAGCCTCGGGCTGCTGACGCAGACCGAGAAGCTCAAGGTCATCGCGGCTGTCCACCCCGGCCTGTGGCATCCCGCGGTGCTCGCGAAGTTCATCATCACGGCCGACCACATCTCGGGTGGCCGGGCAGCCGTCAACGTCGTCTCCGGCTGGTTCAAGGACGAGTTCACCGGGCTCGGCGAGGCGTGGCTCGAGCACGACGAGCGCTACCGCCGCAGCGAGGAGTTCATCCGCGTGCTGCGTGGCCTGTGGGAGTCCCACGGCAAGGGCGAGGGCTTCGAGCACCGCGGCGACTTCTACCGGATCCACGACTTCACGCTGCAGCCCGGGCCCGTCGACGTGCCGGGCCGGCCGCACCCGGAGATCTTCCAGGGCGGCAACTCCACCGCGGCCCGCCGCAACGGCGGCACCGTGGCCGACTGGTACTTCTCGAACGGCAAGGACTTCGACGGCTTCACCGAGCAGTACCTCGAGGTCAACCAGAATGCCGCGCTCGCCGGCCGCGAGGGTCAGGTCAAGTTCGGGCTCAACGGCTTCGTCGTGGCCCGTGACACCGAGGACGAGGCCCACGCCGTGCTCGAGGAGATCATCGCGAAGGCCAACCCGGAGGCGGTCGAAGGCTTCCGCCAGGCCGTGCAGCAGGCCGGCTCGTCGACCGGCGACGGCAAGGGCATGTGGTCGGACTCCACGACGCGCGACCTCGTGCAGTACAACGACGGCTTCCGCACCGGGTTGATCGGCACGCCCGAGCAGATCGCGACGCGGATCGTCGAGTACAAGAAGCTCGGCGTCGACTTGTTCCTGCTGGGCTTCCTGCACTACCTCGAGGACATCGCCTACTTCGGCGAGAAGG
Source organism: Actinomycetes bacterium (assembly GCA_023252095.1). Classification (GTDB taxonomy): domain Bacteria; phylum Actinomycetota; class Actinomycetes; order Propionibacteriales; family Nocardioidaceae; genus Aeromicrobium. Next base: position 2,607 of record JAHEXN010000305.1, read on the forward strand.
TCCTGCCGCTCGTGCGCGAGCTCGAGGCGCAGGCCGTCCGCGACGGCGAGCTGGCGCCCACGCGCTGACCGCCCGCCAATCCACCACCGAGAGCCACAACTGAATACGCAGTCACCGCAGTACCCCTGAGAAATGCAAGGTGCCCGCCGGGGCGGTCCGGCCCCGGCGGGCGTCATCCCTGAGACAGAGACATGGAGAAGGATATGACCATTACCGTCCACGAGGCCCTGACCTCGTCCCCCTGGGCCGGCCAGGACCGTCCCACCACCCCCGAGGGCTGGCTCCGCCGGGCGTCCGACGTCGCCGGCATCCTCGCGACCGACGCGGTCGAGCGCGACCGCGCCCAGGCCGTCCCCACCGCCGAGGTCCAGCTGCTGAAGGACGCCGGCCTCGTCACGCTGCTCGGTCCCGTCGAGCACGGCGGCGCCGGCCAGACGTGGGAGACCGCGTACCGGGTGATTCGCGAGATCGCCTCCGGCGACGGCTCGATCGGCCAGCTCATCGGCTACCACTACCTGTGGGCCTGGGCCGTCCGTCTCGTCGGCACGCCGGAGCAGATCGCGGCGGTCGAGGAGCTGTACACCACGCAGAACCTCTTCTTCGGCGGCGCCGTCAACCCGCGCGACAACGACCTCACGATCACCGAGGACGGCGACGAGCTCGTCTACAACGGCCGCAAGTCGTTCTCGACCGGGTCGAAGATCAGCGACCTCACGGTGCTCGAGGGCGTGCTGCAGGGGACCGAGAAGCACATCTTCGCGATCGTCCCGACGCAGCAGGAGGGCATCGTCTTCCACGACGACTGGGACAACCTCGGCCAGCGTCTGACCGAGTCCGGCGGCGTCACGATCACCGACGTAC
>JAHEXN010000061.1 GCA_023252095.1 Actinomycetes bacterium
GGTCGGCGGCGTCGACGGGGTCGATGGACACAGGAAGCTCCCGGGCTCGAGTTCGGAGCCGGGCGTGCAGGAACGTGCCGCCCGGCGAGATGCCAGAGCGACGGGCAGGGAGACGAGATGACTCGGTGCGCCGCCGTCAGGCGGCGGGGCGCAGGCGCATCGACGCGGTACCGGCCACGAGGTGGCCGACCGCGCACGCGATTCCTGTGAACATGTCGGGCAGCCTATCGCGCCGAGGACGACGGCCAGGTGCGCAGGAGGGCGTCGAGGGAGTCGACGACCCGGGGCCAGGAGTCGGCGGCCGGCGGCGCGCTGTGGTCGAACGACCCTGCGGCCTCGAGATCGAGGAAGCCGTGGATCGTCGCTCCGAGGAGGCGTACCGCGTGCACGTGATCGGCCTCCGGCACGTCGTACCCGCGCAGGATCGAGGTCGAGAGGGCGGTGTGCCGAGGTCCGGCTCCCGCGAGCGCCTCCGTCCGCCCCAGCGGCCGATGGCTCGCCGCGTACCGACCCGGGTGCGCGAACGCGTAGGTGCGGAAGGCCTGCGCCCAGGCCGCAAGGGCGTCACGGCCCGATCGGCCGGCCACGGCGTCGGCCGCGCGGTCGGCCATCTCCTCGAGCGCGAGCTGCGTGACGCGCCGCAGGAGGTCGTCGGCCCCCTCGAGGTGGGCGTAGACGCTCGCAGGCTTGACCCCGACCAGCCGGGCGACGGCGGAGACGGTCACGCGGTCGAGACCGTCGCGGTCGGCAAGGGTCGCCGCAGCGAGCACGATCAGGTCCGGGGTGAGTCCAGCGCGCGGCACGCACCTCAACCTACACCAGTAGCTCGTTTACCTACAGGGTGTAGGTTTGGGTTCATGGACCCCGTCGACCCGACCACCGTCCGCCGCGCCTTCGTGAACTCGTCGCGCAGCCGTGCGACGGCCGCGACGTTCCCGAAGCAGTGGCCGCCGGCCGATCTTGAGGAGCGCGACTTCCTCGGCTGGGCCGATCCCAAGGCACCGCTGCGCGCCTACCTCGTCGTGGGGCCGCCCGTCACCGCCGAGCTCGTCGCGGTGGAGCTGCGTCTGGGCGAGTCCGCCGGACCGCGCCGCAGCAGCCACTGCGACTGGTGCCACACGCAGGATGCCGACGACGGGTCGCGTCTCGTCGTGGCGCCGCGTGCGGGGTCGCGGGGCCGCGCGGGTGACAGCGTCGGCCTGTACGTGTGCACCGACTTCGGGTGCTCGGCTCGCGCTCGCCGGCCGTTGCTCGCCCACCAGCGGTCGGTCTCCGGCGCCCCCGACCTGCGGGTCGACGAGCTGCGCGAGCGCGTCGGCGCCTTCGTCGAGCGCGTGCTCGAGGGCTGACCTCGCGGGCTCGTCAGCCAGCCGCGCGCAGCACGAGCTCGACGTGGCTGCGCACCCAGCCGTCCGTGAACGGACCGGTCCGCAGCAACCACCGGTGGAACAGGGGGCCGAGCAGCAGCTCAGTCACCTGCTCGGGATCGACGACCCCCGCACGCCGGAAGCGTTCGGCGATCGCCGCGGTCTGCGGACCGAGCAGGCGTTGCTGCAGCTCGGCGGACAGCTCCGGGTGGACCTGGAGGCGCGTGAGCACGTCGCGCATCAGGGCGTCCCCGGCCGGCTCGGTCAGCTCGTCGACGATGCCGTCGACGAGCGTGCGCAGGTCGCGGGCGAGGTCGCCCGAGTCCGGCACCTCAACCCGGCCGTCATCGGCCGTGGAGCTCGCGAGGAGGGCGTCGAACAGCACGTGCAGCGGCGACGACCAGCTCCGGTAGAGCGTCTGCTTGCCGGTGCCGGCCGCCGCAGCGAGCCCTTCCATCGTGAGGCCGTCGACCCCCACCTCCCGCACGAGGTCGAGCACGGCCCGGTGCACGCGGACCACGGTGCTCGGGCGGGCCATCAAGAACCACTGCCGTCACGCCCGGCCGCGACGAACCGGGGATCGCGCCGGTAGTCGTCGAGCCGACGCTTGAGCGCGGTCGCGACCATCGCGGGAGCGTCGTCGCCGAGCAGGACCCGCAACCGCTCGTCGGACGGATCCGTGACGTGCTCGACGATCGCGGCGGCGATGACGGCCGGGTCCGTGCCGCCACCCGTGCCCTCGACGCCCCAGGGGACCTGCGACGTACCGAACTGTCGTTCACGCAACCCGTCGTAGGCAGGGTCGGGAGGCGCGAACTGCATGCCGGTGGTGCCCCAGGCGGTGTCGATGCTGCCGGGCTGCACGATGCTGACGCGGACACCGTGCTCGTCGACCTCGCCGGCAAGCGCCTCGGCCAGCCCCTCGAGCGCCCACTTCGAGGCGTTGTAGAGGCCGAGGAGCGGCATCGTGCCGACCGCGCCCACGGTCGAGACGAACACCAGGCGCCCCGAACCGGCGTCCCGTAGGAACGGGAGCGCGGCACGTGAGACCCGTGCCGCGCCCAGGAGGTTCGTGTCGAGGATCCGCAGGAGCTCGGCGTCGGTGCTCTCCTCCAGCGCTCCGACGAAGCCATACCCGGCGTTGTTGACGACGACGTCGAGTCGTCCCTGCTCACGCACGATCTGCGCAGCGGTCGCCGCGACCGCCGCAGGGTCGCCCACGTCGAGGCGCGGCGGCACGATGCCGTCACCGGACGGGAGATCGGCCAGGACGCGTCCGGTCGCCACCGCGATGTCGCCCTGCGCGGCAACCGACTCGGCCAGGGCACGGCCCAGGCCTCGCGAGGCACCCGTGATCCACCAGACGGAAGAGGTCATGCGCTCGACAGTACCTCAAACGAGACGACGCGTCTCGTTTGAGTGATCACTGTCCGCGGGTCCGACTATCGTCCGAGCATGACCTTCGCCAACGTCGGCACCCTCGGTGCCCTGCCCGGCCGCCGCGAGGAGCTCGTGCTCCACCTCACGGCTCGCAACGACACCCTCACGTCCGTCGGGTGCCTGCTCTACGAGGTCGGCGTCAGTGCCGACGCACCTGACACGGTCTTCGTGGTCGAGATCTGGGAGTCGGCCGACGCGCACCAGGCGTCGCTCCAGCTGCCCGAGGTGCAGGAGTCGATCGCCCAGGCGCGACCGCTGCTGTCGGGGGAGTTCGGCGGATTCCGGTTCGACGTCGTCGGGTCGCCCCTGCGCGACTGAGCCGGCCTGCGTCAGGCTGCGGCCACGATGCAGCGCGGATCCTCGCGCGCCATCCGCCACCCGACGCGCACCATGACGGCCGTGTCGGTCACGAGCAGCCACTGGACCGCAGCGCGCAGGTTCGCACGGGTCATGGCCATCGCGACGCTGCCCGCCACCGCGAGGAACTCCACGTTCAGCAGCGCGATCGCACCCGGATCGACCGAGACCAGCGAGGCGACGAGGACGAGTCCGATCAGCAGGCTCGGCAGATGCGCGAGCTGGCGGCGCGGACGGCGGCTCATGCGTCCAGGCTAGTCGACATGGCGGACCGAACGCGCGGCCTGGGACGGGCGGCACGGACCTCATGCGGAGCGGATGACTCCGGACGACTGGATCAGAAGAAGTCGCCGGCGGCGGCCGCCCCAGCGGCGGCCTCGTTGCCGACGTCGCGGGCCATGGGCGTGAAGCGCGAGTAGTGGCCCTGGAACGTGACGGCGACCTTGACGCCAGCCGGTCCCGAACGGTTCTTGGCCAGGATGATGTCGGCCTCGCCCGGCCGGTCGGACTCCCCACCGCCCTGCATGTCGGGACGGTGCAGCAGCATGACCATGTCGGCGTCCTGCTCGATCGAGCCCGACTCACGCAGGTCGGACAACTGCGGGGTCTTGTCAGTGCGCTGCTCCGAACCACGGTTGAGCTGGCTGATCGCAATGATCGGGACCTCGAGCTCCTTGGCCAGCAGCTTCATCTGGCGACTGAACTCCGAGACCTCGACCTGACGGTTCTCGACGCGCTTGCCGGAGGTCATGAGCTGCAGGTAGTCGATGACGACCAGCCCGAGGCCGTGCTCCTTCTGGATGCGGCGGGCCTTCGAACGGATCTCGGGCATCGTCATGTTGGGGGAGTCGTCGATGACGATCGGCGCGCTCATGACCCGCGGCATCGTGCGGCTGATGGCGTCCCAGTCGAACTTGTTGACCGAGCCGCCGCGCATGTGGGAGATGCTGACCTTGGCCTCGGCCGAGAGCAGGCGCATCGCGATCTCGGCGGCCGTCATCTCGAGCGAGAAGATCGCGCTGGGGGTGTCGCCCTTGATGGAGGCCGCTCGCACGAAGTCGAGTCCGATCGTGGACTTGCCGACACCGGGCCGGGCGGCCACGACGACCATCTGGCCGGGACGGAACCCCGTCGTGTAGGCGTCGAGCTCGGGGAAGCCGGACTCGACGCCCGCCATCTCGCCGTCGCGGCTGGCGATGTCCTCGATCTCCTGGATGGCCTGCGGCATGAGGTCGGCCATGGACCGGTAGTCGTCGGCCCCGCTGGCACCGTCGACGTCGAGCACTGCGGCCTGCGCCTGGTCGACGAGGTCGGCGACCTCGCCGGTCTGGTCGTAGCCGATCTGCTGGATGCGCGTGCCGACCTCCACGAGACGGCGCAGCACGGCCTTCTCGCGGACGATGGCCGCGTAGTAGTTGACGCTGGCCGCGGTGGGCACGCCGGCGACCAGCGTGTGGAGATACGGGGCGCCGCCCACGCGGGCGAGGTCGCCGCGACGCTGCAGCTCAGCCGCGACCGTGATCGCGTCGGCCGGCTCGCCACGACCGTGGAGGTCGACGACGACGTCGAAGATCTGCTCGTGCGACGGCCGGTAGAAGTCACGCGCCTGGAGCACGTCCATCGCCGGATCGACCGCGTTGCGCGAGAGCAGCATGGCCCCGAGCACGCTCTGCTCGGCCGCGACGTCCTGCGGTGGGACGCGACCGCCCGCTGCGCTCTCGTCGTCGGCCGCGGGCGGGTAGAGGTCGGACACGCTCACGCGATCACGTCTCCTTCTGCTCAGGTGGCCCGTGCTGCGAACCTAGGGGCCGCCACCGTCAGAAATCGGCGCGACACGACGGCCCACAGTAGGCGCCCGGACACCCCCCGGTCGAGTTGATCGGTGGTTCTCTCAACTGGTTGTCCACAGCCCCTGTGGACAAGTGTGGAAAACCTGTGCAACACGCCGCGCGCTGTGTGCACATGTCGTGGACAACGTGTGGACAACTTTGTCGTGTGACCCAGCACACGTGCTCTGACCTGCGCAAACGTTATGCACCGGTGTGGAGCAAAGAAAAGCGGCGGTGGATGACGGTCCACGGCCCCTGTGAATAGACATGTCGACACGACACGCCGAAAGGCGTTTCGCGCGGCCCCAGGACCACCGTCAGGCGCGGAAGCCGACCGTCGTCCAGTCGGTCACGCCGAAGCGACGAGCGACCAGGTTGACGACGTCATCACCGACCGCGAGGACCAACGGCTCGACCACGAGCGGGATCAGCACGTAGGTCGCCAGGACGGCGGCGTCGAAGGCCGCCGCCGCCGAGGCGAACGCGGCGGGCTCGGTGGCCTGGAGGAGCCCGGCGGCGGCCTGGGCGACCGTGGGGTCGGCCAGACCCGTGAAGTTCATCGGGCCGTCGACGGGCTGCACGCGGGCCACCGTGGCCGTCGTGTCGAGCGGGTCGGTGGACCACAGGAAGGTCACGAGGTCGAAGTCCAGCGGGACCACGACATCACTGAAGAACGTGTCGACCGGCCGCGGCTCGATCGCGACCTCGATGCCGACGTCGGACAGGTCGCCCGCGATCGCCTCCGCGCGCGTCGCGACCGCCTCGTTGCCCTCCGGAACTACCAGCCGCAAGGTCAGCGGCGCGCCGTCGGGACCCGTCCAGCCGTCGCCGGCCGGCGTGTACCCCGCCGAGCCGATCAGGGCCCGGGCCTGGTCGGTGTCGCGGGCCAGGCCGTCGCTCAGGGTGTCGGCGTACCCCTCCTGACCCGGGACCGTGACGTAGCTGCCCGCGAGCTCGGCGTCAGGGCTCGTGGCCTCGACCAGCGCCTTTCGGTCGAGGGCCAGGGCGACCGCCTGCCGGACCGCGGGCGAGGTGAGCGGGCCGCGCGCGGCATTCAGGGTCAGGTTGCTCCACTCGTGCCCCGGTGAGGTGGAGACGACACCTTGGTCGACCGCGTCGGCGCCGGACGGTGCCAGCTCGATCGCGTCGAGGTCACCGTCGGCGTAGGCGTCGGCCTGGTCCTGCGCCCCGAGCGCCCGGTACTCGATCGCGTCGAGGGCCGGGGTCTCGCCCCACCACTGGGGGTTGCGCTCCAGGCGCACGACGCCCCCGTCGCGATCGATCTCCGACACGACGAACGGACCGTTGCCGGGCGGCGCGGCATCGGTGAAGGCGTTGTACGTCTCGGCGCCCGTGACCTCGGCCGGGAGACCTGGGTAGACCAGATCGGGCCAGTCGGACGTGGGGCGGGTGAACTGCACCGTGTACGACCACTGGTCGGCGCCCGGAACGACGCCCGCGACGACCGACCACCGGTCGAGGTCGGCGACCGCCTGCCCACCCGCGGCGAGCTGCGCCCCCACGAACGCCTGCATGTCGGCGGCGTCGATCGGCGAGCCGTCGGACCACACCGCGTCAGGATTGAGCGACACGGCGACGGCGAAGGGCTCGGTCGTGGCGATCTCGACCGAGGCCGCGTACCGCTCGTCGACGCTCCAGCTGCCGTCGTCGGCGACCCGGACGGCGCTGCCGCGGGTGGGCTCGAGGACGGTGTCGGCGGTGTCGCCGACCGGCGCGGCCCACGGGTTGAACGTCGAGGGCAGCGCGTCGACCGCGAGCTGCAGAGTTCCGCCGTCGCGCACGTCGGCCCGGTCGACCTCGAGCGTGTCGGGATCGGACCCGCACGCCGTGAGCGTGAACGCACCGAGGATCAGCAGCACGACCGCGCGACGAAACGCCCCGGCTGACAGGTGTCGGCCGGGGCGTGACGTCGTGTTCACGATGCTGATGGGCGAACTACTTGGAGGCGACCACGTTGAGCTTGACGGTCGCCGCGACCTCGGGGTGCAGACGCACCGCGACGGTGTGGGCACCCAGCGCCTTGATCGGGTTGCCGATCTCGATGCGACGCTTGTCGACCGCACCGGCCTGGTCGGCGATCGCCGAGGCGATGTCGGCGACGGTGACGGCGCCGAACAGGCGGCCGCTCTCGCCAGCGCGGACGGGCACGTTGATGGCGCCGCCCTCGAGGCGACCCTTCAGCGCGCGAGCGTCGTCGAGGTCGTGGATGGCCCGGGCGTCGCGGCCGGCCTTGATGGACTCGACCTGACGGGCCGCGCCCTTGCTCCAGCGGATCGCGAAGTTGCGCGGCAGCAGGAAGTTACGGCCGTAGCCGTCCTTGACCTCGACGATGTCGCCGGGTCCACCGAGGTTCGTGACCTCGTGCGTGAGGATGAGCTTCATGAGTCAGTTCTCCTTCGCTCAGCGTCCGCTGGCGGTGTAGGGCAGCAGCGCCATCTCACGCGCGTTCTTGATCGCCTTGGCGATCTGACGCTGCTCCTGGACGGAGACGCCGGTGACGCGACGGGCGCGGATCTTGCCGCGGTCGGAGATGAACTTGCGCAGCAGCGCGGTGTCCTTGTAGTCGATCGTGGTGACGTTCGCGGCCTTGAGCGGATTGCTCTTCTTCTTCGGCGCGCGGATGACGGGCTTAGCCATGATGCTCCTGAATTTCTTGCAGAAAGTGTGTGTCGGGATGATCAGTCGGACTGATCAGAAGGGGGGCTCGGACGAGCCGCCGCCACCCCAGGGGTCGTCGGCGGGTGCGGCGTTTCCGCCACCAGCGGCAGGCTTGGCGCCACCCCAGGCGTCGTTGCCGCCGCCGGGACGGCTCGCGCCACCCCCGCCGCCGGCTCCGCCGCCGAAGCCGCCTCCGTCGTTGCCGCCGCTGCGCGCCACTCGCTGGACCTGGACGGTCGCGTTGCGCAGCGAGGGACCGACCTCGTCGACGGTCATCTCGACGCTGGTGCCGCGACCGCCGTCGGAACGCTCGTACTCACGCACCTTGAGCGGGCCCGTCACGATGACGCGCGTGCCCTTGGTGAGCGAGCCGGCCACGTTCTCGGCCAGCTGGCGCCAGGCCGAGCAGCGGATGAACAGCGTGTCGCCGTCCTTCCACTCGTTGGTCTGACGGTCGAACGTGCGCGAGGTCGACGCGACGGTGAAGTCGGCGACGGCCGCACCCGCGGGGGTAAAGCGCAGCTCGGGATCGCGCGTCAGGTTGCCGACGAGCGTGATGGAGGTTTCGCCTGCCATGGGGATCAGCCTTTCGGACCCGGTGAGGGTGGTCGAGGTCGAGTGTGGCTCAACTGAGGGTCCGCCGCGAGGGACGGTCCACAGTCAAGACGTCACGCGACTCCGGGACGGATGACCTTCGTGCGGACGACGGACTCGTTGAGTCCCAGCTGACGGTCGAGCTCGGCGACCGCGGCCGGCGTGGCCTGCAGGTCGAGCACGGCGTAGATGCCCTCGTTCTTCTTGTTGATCTCGTACGCGAGGCGGCGCTTGCCCCACACGTCGACGTTGTCGACGGTGCCACCCTCGCCACGGATGACGTTGAGGTACGTGTCGAGGCTCGGGGCGACGGTGCGCTCGTCGAGGCTCGCGTCGAGGATGACCATGACTTCGTAATGACGCAAGGACACTTGCGTCCTCCTTCGGTCTGAACGGCTGCGGACGGTCCGCAGCAGGAGGTGCTGCCCGACGGGCAACCCTCCGAGTGTAGGGGAACGCCGCCGTTCCGCCCAAATCTGGGGGTCGGCGTCCACCAGCGGCACGTGCTCGAGGCCGTAGGCTGGGCAGGTGCCGGACGCGACCCCGATGTTCCCGCTCTCCCGCCCCCTGATGCCCGGCATGCCCCTGCCGCTGCGCCTGTTCGAACCGCGCTACCTCGCGATGCTGGAGGCCGTGCTCGTGCGCGAGCCCGCCGACTTCGGTGTCGTGCTGATCGAGCGGGGCACCGAGGCGGGTGGGGGCGAAACCCGGTTCGACGTCGGGACGATGGCCCGCGTCGCGCAGGTCGCGCCCGATGGCGAAACGTTCGTCATGATCGCCCACGGCAGCACGCGTTTCACGGTCGACCGATGGCTCCCGGACGACCCGTACCCGCAGGCGGAGGTCCAGCTCCTCCCCGATCTCGTCTGGGACGACGAGCTCGACATCGCCCTGTTCGCCGCGGAGGACGCGATCCGCTCCGACCTCGTCCGGGCGTCGGAGCTCGTCGACCTCGAGTGGTCGCCCGACACCCCGCTGGGCGACGACCCCGTCGAGCGGAGCTGGCAGCTCGCCGGCATCTCCTTGCTGGGCGAGCTCGACCAGCTCGAGCTGTTGCGCGCGACAAGCGTCGGGCAGCTCCTCGAGCAGACCGTCGAGGCCTCCGCAGCCGCGCTCGAGCTGCTCGAGTTCCGCCACGGCTCCTAGGAGATCCCGGCCTTCTGCGGCAGGATCCCGCGCAGGTAGGCAGCCTGGCCCGCGTGCTCGAGGTCGTCGTCGAGCACGCTCACGAGTCGCACCCCCAGGGTCACGGGCGGGTCCCAGCGCTCGTCGACGACCCGGTCGAGATCGGCGTCGGTCACGTCGGCCACCAGCGCGACGGTCTGCAGGTGCACGGCCCTCAGGTACTCCAGCAGCAGCTCGGCCGGCGCCCGCACCGCGGCGACCTGGTCCGAGTCGTGCCCGTAGCCGGTGTCGGAGGGGTCGTGCGGGAAGCACTCGGCGAGCTGCTGCGCGAAGCCCTGCGTCGTGTAGACCTGCTCGACGTCGAAGGCGTCTGCGAGGTGGTCGTCCTGCACCCGGGTGAGGTGCCAGACGAGCCAGGCGATCGAGTTCGCGTCGGTGGTCGGGCGGTGCGTCAGCTGCGCCTCGTCGAGGCCGTCGAGCGTGCGCGCGACCGACTCGACCACGCGGCCGAAGCCGTCCTCCAGGAGCTGTCCGGTGTTCACAGGTCGGCCGAGACCTTCCAGAGGTCGACCGCCGCATCGGTGCCGGCGAGCTCGTCGATGCGCGCGAGCTCGTCGTCGGTGAAGTCGGTCTTGGTGGCGGCCTCGAGGTTCTCGTCGAGCTGCTCGACCGACGACGCGCCGATCAGCGCCGACGTGACACCGCCGGGTCGCAGGATCCACGAGATCGCCAGCTGGGCCAGCGACTGCCCCCGCTCCTCGGCGATCTTGGCGAGGCCGCGCAGGCGTTCGCGGTTCTCCGGCGTCACGGCGTCGTCGGTGAAGGATCCACGGCCGACGCGGTCGGCGGGCTCGTCGCCGAGGTACTTCGACGTCAACAAGCCCTGCGCGAGCGGGCTGAACCCGATCGACCCGAGTCCGTGCTCGCCGAGCACCGTCAACAATCCGTCCTCGACCCAGCGGTTCAGCATCGAGTACGACGGCTGGTGGATCACGAGCGGCGTGCCGAGGTCGCGGGCGATCGCGACCGCCTCGGCCGTGCGCTCGGGGGAGTACGACGAGATGCCGGCGTAGAGCGCCTTGCCCTGGCGCACCGCGGTGTCGAGCGCGCCGATCGTCTCGGCGACGGGCGTGCCCGGGTCGGCGCGGTGCGAGTAGAAGATGTCGACGTGGTCGACGCTCATGCGCTGCAGTGACTCGTCGAGACTGTTCAGGACGTGCTTGCGGCTGCCGAGCTTGCCGTAGGGGCCGGGGTACATGTCCCAGCCGGCCTTGGTCGACAGCACGAGCTCGTGCCGGTACGGCTTGAAGTCGGTGCGCATCATGCGCCCGAAGTTCTCCTCGGCCGAGCCGTACGGCGGGCCGTAGTTGTTCGCCAGGTCGAAGTGCGTGACCCCGCGGTCGAACGCGTGCCGCAGGATCTCGCGCTGCGTCGCGAAGGTTCGGTCGTCGCCGAAGTTCCACCACAAGCCCAGCGAGATCGGGGGCAGCAGCAGCCCGCTCGACCCCACCCGCCGGTACTCCAGGTGCTGGTACCGATCGGCCGCGGCGACCCACGGCTGATGCGTCTCGGGAACTTCGTCCGCATAATAGCGCTCCTCGCTCATAGGATCGACGCTAGCGCCGTCACGCAGGCGGCGCACGAACGGACGGACCCCCATGGCGATGCAGCACTCGTCGGCCTTCGGTTCGTGGCTGCTCGGGCCGGCCGAGCAGGGGTCCCGGCGGCTTCGCGTCCGCGTGCAGGTGCTGCTCACCGTCCTGCTGGTCATCACCAACGTCATCGGGGCCATGATCGTCGCGGCCCTGACGTTCGTGATCGTCCCGGGCGAGGACGTCAACCGGGAGTTCGGCATCGCGATGGCGATCGCCACGCCGACGTACGTGCTGGTCGCGGTGCTGTTCGGCGCCACGTACGGCACGATCAGCGCGATCCGCGGCCTGCGATGGGCGCTCAACGACGAGGAGCCGTCCGACGTCGAGCGGCGAGCGGCTCTGCGCCTGCCGTGGCGGCTCAGCGCGATGCAGGCCACGCTCTGGGGCGTCGCCGCCGTGCTGTACCCGATCCTCGCGATCGTGTACCAGCCGCGTGCCGTCATCAGCGTGGCGTTCGCGGTCGTCATCGCGGGGCTCGTCGTCAGCACGATCGCCTACCTGATCGCCGAGTTCATCCTGCGTCCCGTCGCGGCACGTGCGCTCGACGGCAAGGAGGACCTCCGTCGCGGGCGCATGGGTGTGCAGCGCCGGATGCTGATCTTCTGGGGACTCGGCACGGCGGCCCCCGTGCTCGGCCTCGTGGTCGGCGCGATCGTCGTGCTGACCTCGCCAGAGGCCCGCACGACGCAGTTCGCGATCGTCGTGCTGGGACTGTCCGGCGTCATCCTCGCGTTCGGCCTCCTCGTGACCGACCTGACCGCCCGTTCCGTCGTCAACCCCCTTCAGTCGGTCACCGACGCGCTCTCGCGGGTGCGCGACGGTGACTACGAGGTCGAGGTCGTCGTGTACGACGGCACCGAGCTCGGGACTCTGCAGTCGGGGTTCAACGACATGGCCCAGGGACTCAAGGAGCGCGAGGTCATCCGCGACATGTTCGGCCGGCACGTCGGTCGTGAGGTCGCCGAGGCCGCCGCGCGCGGCGAGGTCGAGCTCGGCGGGGAGACCCGCGTCGTGTCGGTGCTGTTCGTCGACCTCGTGTCGTCCACGACGTACGCGACCGAGAACTCACCCGCCGAGGTCGTCGGGGTGCTCAACCGCTTCTTCGGCGTCGTGGTCGAGGAGGTCGACCGCCACAAGGGACTCGTCAACAAGTTCATGGGCGATGCGGTGCTGGCGATCTTCGGCGCCCCGGTCGCCGACGACGACCACGCGGCACAGGCCCTGGCGGCGGCCCGGGCGATGGCCGAGCGGCTCGCGGTGGAGGTCCCCGAGGTCGGGGCCGGCATCGGCGTCGCCACCGGCGAGGTCGTGGCGGGCAACATCGGCGACGAGTCGCGCTTCGAGTACACCGTGATCGGCGACGCCGTGAACTCGGCGTCGCGCCTGACCGACCTCGCCAAGGAGGTCCCGGGCCACGTGCTGGTCATGCGGGCCACGGTCGAGTCGGCGAGCGAGACCCACGCTGACGAGAAGACGCACTGGACCCCGTCCGACCCCGTCACGCTCCGCGGCCGCACCGACCCCACCGAGGTCGCGATCCTCGCCGCCACCCCCGACGCCTGACGTTCCGCTCGCGAGAGAGTTTGTTGGTGGTCAGGAGAGACTTTGTTGGTCCACAGGCGCAAACAAAGTCTCTCCTGTGTACACACAAACTCTCTCGCGAGCGAGACTTAACGCAGGCGGGTGATCTCGACGCCGACGGAGAGGGCGGAGTCGCCGTCGGTCGCGTAGATGCCGCGCAGCGGCGGGGCGTCGGCGTAGTCGCGGCCGCGGGCCACGACGACGTGTCGGCCCGCCGGGGCGACGTCGTTGGTGGGGTCCCAGCCGATCCACTCGCCGTCGAGCCACTCGATCCAGGCGTGCGACTCGCCCTCCACGGTCTCGCCGACCTGCGGGTCGGACGACGGGTGCAGATAGCCCGAGAGGTACCGCGCCGGGATTCCCGCGACCCGCAGCACCCCCACCATGAGGTGCGCGAAGTCCTGGCAGACACCCGACCGCGCGGCCCACGCGTCGGCCGCCGTGGAGTCCACCGTGGTGGTGCCCGGCAGGTAGGCGAGCGAGGCGTGCAGGAAGCGACCCACCGCGACGGCGAAGTCGCTCGGGGTGGCTGACTCGGCCCGCAGGGGCTCGAGCGCCGCGAGCAGGTCCTCCGGCGGGGTGGTCCAGGGTGACGCCATGAGGTACTCGCACCACTCGTAGGCGAGCGCGTCGAGCTCGTCCCACGCGGTGCC
>JAHEXN010000062.1 GCA_023252095.1 Actinomycetes bacterium
AGCCAGCGAGGCCGTGAACAAGGCCGCCATGGCGCCGAGGACCGTGAGGCCCTGGCGGCGCGAGCCGATCATCGTGCCGAACGTGCGCGTTAGGGCCACCGGCACCAGCAGCATCAGGAAGATCTGCAGCAGGTTCGAGAACGGCGTGGGGTTCTCGAACGGGTGCGCCGAGTTGGCGTTGAAGAAACCTCCGCCGTTCGTGCCAAGCTGCTTGATCGCCTCCTGGCTCGCGACCGGTCCACCCGGCACGACCTGGCTGCCACCGGTGACGGTCGTGATGGTCTGGTCCGCGAAGCTCTGGACCACCCCCTGCGTGAGGAGGAGGACGGCACCGACGACCGCCACCGGCAGCAGGATCCGGCCGGTCACGCGCACGAGGTCGACCCAGAAGTTGCCGACCGTGCCGGACCGCGAGGCGAGGAAGCCCCGGACGAGAGCCACCGCGACGCAGATGCCGACGGCGGCCGAGAGGAAGTTCTGCACCGCGAGCCCGGCCATCTGGGCCGTGAACCCGAGTGTGGACTCGCCCGCGTAGGACTGCCAGTTCGTGTTCGTCACGAACGAGATCGCCGTGTTGACCGCCATGTCCCACGGCATGCCGGGCAGGCCCCGCGAGAACGGCAGGTGCTGCTGGCCCATCAGGATCGCGACCAGCACGAGGATGCTGACGCCTGAGAAGGCCAGGACGCTCGTGGCGTACGACCGGGCGCTCTGCTGCGCCTCGGGGTCGACCCCGACGAGTCGGTACAGCGCGCGCTCGGGACGCGCGTGGCGCGTGCCGGTCACGACGCGGGCCATGTGGTCACCGAACGGCTTCCAGGCGAGGGCCAGGATTCCGACGAGGGCCGCGATCGTCAGCAGGCCCGAGAGGGTGTCGTTCATGCCCGCCTCAGAACCGGTCCGCCAGGACCAGCGCGACGAGCAGGTACACGATCAGGGCGCCGGCGAGGACCAGCCAGAGCGCGGAGGAAAGTTCCATGCACTCATCGCACACCCGGTCGAGCCCGGATCGGCCCGTGCTGACGCAGCCTTGACCCGTCTTGACGCGATCTTGACGGTCAGTCGCGCGCGACGGTGCGCCCTGCGAACGCCGCGAGGCGCTCGTACGCGTTGGCACCCTCGGGCGCCGGCTGCTCGGGCTCGAACGCGCCGACCCGCTGCTCCGGCCCGAGGTTCTCGAGCATGAAGGCGTGACCGATCTCCGCGACGGCGGGATCGAGGTCGTCGGTGGCCTGCCCCAGGGCGGTGGCGAGGTCCCACGTGTGGACCGCGAGCTCGGCGGCCGGCAGGCCCAGCTGATCGTCAGCGGCCGCCGCGAGAAGGTCGGCGCCGCGACGGCGGAACTCCGCCAGGGAGTCGTCGTGGTGCACGACCGGGGCGCTCCAGTCGACCTCCGCGCCCTGGACCATCTGCGTCAGACCGCCCGTGGTGTGGAGGACGTGGTCGACGAGGTCGCGCACGACCCACTCCGAGCACGGCGTGGGCGTGTCCTCGTCGTCGGTGCTGACCGAGGAGATCAACGACTCGAGCTGGAAGACGGCGGTCGTGAGCGTGGCGCTGGTCATGGGGTCAGTAGACGCCCCAGCACCGACACGATCAATAGTCCCGGCATACTGACCCTCGACGTGACGCCTCCGAAAGGGACCCCGTGCGCAATCCCCGTGCCTTCCTCCGACCCCTCGCCGTCGGCGCTCCCGCGCCCGTGTCGGAGGTGCCGTTCCGGCCCAGCCGGATGATCCACTTCTTCGACCCGAGCAACGAGAAGATGGCCGCCAAGGTGCCGGACATCGCCGCCAAGGTCGACATCATCCTCGGCAACCTCGAGGACGCGGTGAAGACCGAGAAGAAGGAGGCCGCCCGCCTCGGCCTGGTCGAGATCGCGAAGAAGACCGACTTCGGCGACACGCAGCTGTGGGTGCGCGTCAACAGCCTGGACTCCCCCTGGGTCCTCGACGACCTCACGACGCTCGTGACCGAGATCGGCGACAAGCTCGACGTCATCATGGTCCCGAAGGTCGAGGGCGCCCAGGACATCCACTACGTCGACCGCCTGCTCGCGCAGCTCGAGGCCAAGGGCAACGTCCAGAAGCCGCTGCTCGTGCACGCGATCCTCGAGACCGCGCTCGGCGTCACCAACGTGGAGGAGATCGCGGCGGCCAGCCCGCGCATGCAGGGCATCAGCCTCGGTCCGGCCGACCTGGCCGCCTCGCGCCGCATGAAGACGACCCGCGTCGGCGGCGGCCACCCCGGCTACCTCGTGCGCCAGGACCCCACGGGCGACGACCTCAACGAGGGCCGCGCGACCTACCAGCAGGACCTCTGGCACTACACGATCGCCCGCATGGTCGACGCGTGCGCCGCGAACGACATCCTCCCGTTCTACGGGCCGTTCGGCGACATCTTGGACGTCGTGGCGTGCGAGGACCAGTTCCGCAACGCGTTCCTGCTGGGCTGCGTCGGCGCCTGGAGCCTGCACCCCGTGCAGATCGACATCGCCAAGAAGGTGTTCTCGCCCTCCAAGGAGGACGTCGAGCATGCCAAGACCGTCGTCGAGGCGATGGGCGACGGCTCCGGTGCCGTCATGATCAACGGCAAGATGGAGGACGACGCGTCCTGCAAGCAGTGCCTCGTGATGCTCGACCTGGCCCGTGAGCTGGCCGAGCGCGACCCTGAGCTGAAGGAGCTGTACGACCTGTGAGCACGCCTGAGATCCGCCCCCGCCGCTCGGTCCTGTACATGCCGGGCGCCAACGAGCGCGCCCTGGAGAAGGCCAAGACGATCGACGCCGACGCGCTGATCCTCGACCTCGAGGACTCCGTCTCCCCCGACGCCAAGGAGGACGGCCGCGCCAACGTGGTCGCCGCCGTTCGCTCGGGTGAGTACGGGCACCGCGAGCTCGCGATCCGCGTCAACTCGATCGGCACGCAGTGGCACGACGACGACGTGAAGGCCGCCTCCGAGGCCGGCCCAGACGCGATCCTCGTGCCCAAGGTCGAGTCGGCCGAGCAGGTGCACGCGCTCGTCGCGGCCATGGAGGCCGCTGGCGCGCCCGAGCACACCCAGCTGTGGGCCATGATCGAGACGCCCCGCGCACTCCTGCACGCCGAGGAGATCGCGGCGGCCCACGAACGGCTGACCGTCATCGTGATGGGCACCAACGACGTCGTCAACGAGACGTACGGCCTGCACGTGCCGGGGCGCAACGCGGTCGTGCTGACCTCGC
Source organism: Actinomycetes bacterium (assembly GCA_023252095.1). Taxonomy (GTDB): domain Bacteria; phylum Actinomycetota; class Actinomycetes; order Propionibacteriales; family Nocardioidaceae; genus Aeromicrobium. The sequence continues at coordinate 3,224 of JAHEXN010000062.1, forward strand.
TGGCCTGGACGCTCCTCGCGGTGCGCGCGGCCGGCAAGGTCATCATCGACGGCGTCTACAACGACGTGAAGGACCCCGAGGGCTTCGAGGCCGAGGCGCGCCAGGGCCGCGAGATGGGCTTCGACGGCAAGACGCTGATCCACCCCTCGCAGGTCGAGCCGGCCAACGTCGCGTTCAGCCCGTCGGAGGCCGACGTCGAGCGGGCGGAGGGCATGATCGCCGCGTTCGAGGAGGCCGCCCGGGAGAAGAAGGGCGTGGCCACCTACAAGAACAAGATGATCGAGGAGCTGCACATCCGCGACGCGAAGCGCATCCTCGCCTTCAGCGAGGCGCTCCAGGGCCGCGGCACTTCCGCCGGCTGAGGTGCGCCCTTCGAGGCTCCTCGTTCCTCGTCGCACCTCAGGAACCGGGCTCGCAGCGCTCGAGCCTCGAAGCCACGGCCGCTCCCACGCCGACGAGGTTTCGAGGCTCGCGCCGCAGGCGGCACTCGCACCTCAACCAGCGGGTGGGCGGAGCCCCGGGATGGGTCAGGCAGTCAGCCGCTCGGCGGCGGCGGCGATGCGCTCGTCGGTCGCCGTGAAGGCGATGCGCACGTGCTGGGCGCCGGCCGGGCCGTAGAACTCGCCCGGGGCGGCCAGGATGCCGCGCTCGGCGAGCCAGTCGATCGTGTCGCGACACGGCTCGCCCCGGCTGGCCCACAGGTACAGCGCGCCCTCGGAGTGGTCGATCGCGAACCCCGCGGCCTCGAGGGCGGCCCGCAGCTGCAGACGGCGGCGGACGTAGCGCTCGCGTTGCTCCAGGACGTGCGCGTCGTCGCCCAGCGTGGCCGCGAGAGCAGCCTGCACCGGCGTGGGCACCATGAAGCCGAGGTGCTTGCGCACGGCCAGCAGCTCGCCCACGACCGCGGGGTCGCCCGAGAGAAACGCTGCCCGGTAGCCGGCCAGGTTGGAGCGCTTCGACGTCGAGTGCAGCGCGATCAGGCCCGTCAGGTCACCGCCGCTGACGTCGGGGTGCAGCACCGACACCGCCGGGGCGTCCCACGCGAAGTCGAGGTAGCACTCGTCGGACACCACGAGAACGCCGCGCTCGCGTGCCCAGTCGACGACCTTGCGCAGGTGATCGACCCCGAGGATCCGGCCGCTCGGGTTGGCGGGTGAGTTCAGGTACAGGAGCTTCGGCGTACGGGGCCCGATCGCGACGGTCGAGTCCGCGGCCAGCACGTCGCAGCCGGCGTATCGGGCGCCCACCTCGTAGGTCGGGTACGCGAGCTCGGGGAAGACCACGAGGTCGCCGGCGCCGAGGCCGAGCTGGTTCGGCAGGTTGGCGATGAGCTCCTTCGAGCCGATCGTCATGAGCACCTGGTCGCGCGTGATCGACGCGGCGCCTGTGGCTCGGGCGACCCAGGCCGCCACGGCGTCGCGGACGTCATCCGGGCCGGCCACCGTCGGGTAGCCGTGGGCGTCGACGGCGGCCGTCAGGGCCTCCCTGGCCACCTGCGGCACCGGGTCGACCGGCGTGCCGATCGACAGGTCGACGATGCCGCCGGCGTGCGCCGCGGCACGGGCCTTCGCTGCCGTGAGCGTGTCCCAGGGAAAGTCGGGGAAGCGCGCCGAGACGCGGGCCACGGGGGTCAGCCCTGGTTCTGGGGCGGCAGCTCCGCGATGATCGGGTGATCCAGGTCGATCACACCGAGCTTCGCGGCGCCTCCGGGTGAGCCGAGCTCGTCGAAGAAGTGCACGTTCGCGTCGTAGTACGAGGCCCACTCCTCCGGGGTGTCGTCCTCGTAGAAGATCGCCTCCGGCGGGCAGACCGGCTCACACGCACCGCAGTCGACGCACTCGTCGGGGTGGATGTAGAGCATGCGCTTGCCCTCGTAGATGCAGTCGACCGGACACTCGTCGACGCACGCGCGGTCCTTGACGTCCACGCACGGCTGGGCGATCACATACGTCACTGCTCTGACTCCTTGTCGAAGGTCCGCACACCAGTATCGCGGCTCGCGGGCACTGCCCACACGTTAGGTTCGCCTCATGGACACCAGCCCCGTCCGGCCACCCGGGAAGGACGTCGTCGGACGCCGCGTCAGCGTACGGCACCGCACTCCCGACGGCGCCGCCACCGACGTCGTCGGCCGCCTCCTGGACGCCGGGGAGTCCCTGCGGCTCGAGCGTCGGGACGGCTCCGTGGCCACGGTCGACGCGGCCACCGTCATCATCTGGCGCCTCGTCCCCGACCGTCCCGTGCGGGCCCGACGCGCCACCGCGACGCCGGTCGACCAGCTCGCGCGGATCATGGCGCGCGGGTGGCCCGCGATCGAGTCGGAGCCGCTCGGGGAGTGGATCATGCGCGCCTCGAGCGGGTTCACGAAACGTGCGAACTCGGTGGCGGCCTTCGGTGATCCCGGTGTCAGCACGGACGCGGCCCTCGACCAGGTGCTGGCGTACTACGCCGACCGCGACCTGCGCCCGCTCGTCAACCTCGAGGCAGGCGGCCCGTGGGAGGCCCCCCTCGCCGAGCGCGGCTGGACGCCCGTCGACGGCGGCGACACCACGGTGCTCGTCGCCCAGCTCGACCGCCGGTGGCCGCTCGACGCCGAGGCCGACGTCGCACGGGATCCCGACGACACTTGGCTCGCGGCCTACGTCTCCCCGGGTGAGTCCGTCGACGTGGCGCGCCAGGTCATGGGCGCCACGCCGACGGCGGCCCACGTGAGTCTCGACGGGGCGATCGCCCGCGTCGTCGTGACGGGCGAGTGGGCCGGGCTGAGCGCCCTGTGGGTGCCCGAGGACCAACGTCGCCGCGGCCTGGCTCGACGCCTCGTGACGACGTCCCTGGGCTGGGCCGTCGAGCAGGGCGCCGACAAGGCCTACCTGCAGGTCGTCACGGGCAACGACCCCGCCGAGCGGCTGTACCGCACGTTCGGGTTCGTCGACCACCACGAGTACCGGTACCTGACGCTCACATCATGAGCACAGCCGGCGCCCGGAGATGGTCCAGGCTCGCTGCCTAGCGTCGACCTCATGAGCGATCACACCGAGACCGAGGACCACGACCTGGGTCTGTCCCACGACCTGCCGACGATCTTCACGCGTCGTCGAGCCCTCGGGTTCCTCAGCGCTGCGGGACTCACCGCGGCACTGGCGGCGTGCGGGGCCGACACCTCGTCGGGCTCGTCGGCCACCACGACGCCGCAGTCCCCGGGCGGAGGCGGCCAGGGAGGCAGCAGCGCCTCGGTCGGCGACGGCGAGATCCCCGAGGAGACCGGCGGCCCCTATCCCGCCGATGGCACCAACGGCGTCAACGTGCTCACCGAGAGCGGCATCGTCCGCAGCGACCTCCGTCCGAGCTTCGGCGGGGCGAGCGGCGTCGCCGACGGCGTGCCGCTGACCTTCAGCCTGACGGTCATCGACGTCAGCAGCGCCGACGACCCGGGCTCCGCGCTCGCCGGGGCCGCGGTCTACGCCTGGCACTGCGACCGCGAGGGCCGCTACTCGATGTACGACGACGAGATCGCGGGCGAGAACTACCTGCGCGGCGTGCAGGAGTGCGACGCCGACGGCACCGTGACCTTCACGTCGATCTTCCCCGCCTGCTACGCCGGCCGCTGGCCGCACATCCACTTCGAGGTCTACCCGAGCCTCGACGACGCGACCTCGGCCAGCAATCGCCTGCGCACCTCGCAGCTCGCCCTGCCCGAGGACGCCTGCGCGGAGGTCTACGCGACCGACGGCTACGACCAGAGCGTGCGCAACCTGCAGCAGGTCAGTCTCGACTCCGACAACGTCTTCAGCGACGGCTACTCGCTCCAGCTTGCGACCGTGACCGGCTCGGTCGCCGCGGGGTACACCGCCTCCCTGCGCGTCCCGGTCTGACCCGTCGGCGGTGGATTCACCACCGAATGCGCGTCGGACCACCCGGAGCCGGTGGATTCACCACAGAATGAGGCCCCAAACGGTGGTGAACCCACCGCCCACCGCCGAACCGGTTGCTCTCGGTGGTGGATCCACCGCCCCACCACGGCACCGGGTGGCCGACGCCCCCGAGCCACCGGTTGCGGTCCATGCCGCATTTCCGTCACCGCCCGCAGCGATCAGCGGCGGGCTCCTCGCGAGAACGTCAGGCCGGCGGAGGGCCGCAGACCACGGCGTCGCCCGCGCGGTAGACCGCGGTCTTCGTCTCGGTCTTGACGACCTGCCCGTTCTGCTTGAACGTGCGGGTCACGTCGACGTCGAACCCCTGGATCGCCGCCTGCGGGGTGCACTGGGGCGAGGTGTCATAGATCGTCGATCCGGTGCGGAAGTTGCGCTTGGCCGAGACGCCCGCCTCGATGTCCCAGTACTTCGTGCTCCACATCTCGACGTGCATCGTGCCCTGACGGCTCGAGTTGCTCGGGACGACCCACGCCTTGATGAGGATGCCGTAGGGCGTCGAGTTCGTGAACTTGAGGTCGGTCGTGCCCCAGTTGACCGTGGCCTCGCGTCCCAGCGGGTACCGGCTCAGGTACAGCGAGTGCGGCTTGTGCTCGTCGTCGTCGAGGCCGGCGAAGAACGCGGCGTTGTACGTCGTGGTGGCGACCTGCGAGACGCCTCCGCCGAAGGACTCCACGAAACGGCCGCCCTCGATCACGCCACCCTGCACGAAGCCGTTGGCGGCCGTGCGCTGGCCCACGACCTTGTCGAAGCTGAACTGCTCGCCGGGCTCGAGGATCGTGCCGTCGATCAGGCTCGCCGCACGACCCTGGTTGATGTTGCGGTACTGCGTGTTCGGGTAGTTCGTCTCGAACTCGCTGACCTTCTCGACGATCTTGAGGGCCTCGGCGTCGGCGGTCGTGAACTCCGGCTCGACCGGCTGCGCCTGCACGGCCACGACACGCTCGGGGCCTGCGGCGGTCAGGACCGGCAGGAGGTCGACCGCGAGCACCTCGGGCTGGAGTCCGATGCCGGGCTTGCCGGGGGTGATGACCGGCGCGCCGTTCACGATGTCGATCGTGGCGTCGACCGCCTTCTCGCCGATGCCGGTCGTGGAGTCGGTCAAGGGGCCCGCCAGGGCGGCCGGGTCGATGAACGGCACCATCTCGTCGCCCTCGGTGCGGATCTGCAGAGCCGGGGCGTAGGCCGTGACGGGCAGCTCGACCTGGGTCCCTCCGACGTCGAGGAGCACCGGGGCGCTGACGGCCGGGACCGCGATCTCCTGCACGGCCTTCTCCAGACCTGCCGCGTCGACGCCCGGCTCCACGACGGCGGTCGGGATCTCGATCGGGTCGTCGCTGAGGAGGTAGACCTCGCGCAGGGCCTTCAGCAGGTCGTCGGAGGTGACCTTGCGGCCGTCAGCGGGCTGCACCGCGGCGGGCTGCGCGTCGGGGAACGTGATGAGCGCTTCCGTCACGGGGATGTCGATCGCCTCACCGATGCCCGCGCGGGCGGTGTCGAAGAGCTCCTGGTCGACCGTGAGCTCGGCGTCGTGGTCGGAGCCACCGAAGAGGGTCGTGACCATGTCGGCCGGGTTCCAGCTGCGCTTGCCCCCCGCGGCCTCGACGGAGGCGGCGGCGTCGAGCGAGAGTCCCATGTCGGTGGCGGCGAACGTGAACTGCTGGTCCTCGAGCTCGAACACGAGGTTCTGGTTCTCGCGCGGACCGAGCTCCTCGGTCAGCGTGGCCTCAGCCTTCGCCGGGCTCTGGCCCCCGACGTCGACGCCGGCGATCGTGGTGTCGGCAGCGAGACGGTCGCCGATCAGGAAGTACGCACCCACGTAGACGCCACCCAGCAGGACCACGGCGGCCGCGACGAAGAGCGGCCAGCGCCGGCGGCGGCGGGGCTCGTCGCCGTCGGTGGGCGCCTCGTCGAGCGGCGGATCGGCCGGTGGCTCGTCCACGGGCGGGAGCACCGGCGCGATGACACCCGTCTCGACGGCGTCGTCGGTCCGGTTGCCGGCGTCGACGTCCTCGGAGGTCTCGTCCGCGGCGTCGGAGTCGTCCGCCACGGGAGTCGCGGCGGCGAGAACCGTGGCATCCGGGTCGGCGCTCTCGGTCACGGCCTCATCGGGCGAGGGCGCGTCCGGCGCGTCCTCGGCGGGGGGCTGCGACAGTTCCCCCGCGCGCTCGTCGCTGCTCATGACTCTCCCTGACGATGGCTCGACTCGAACTCGCGTGACCGCACGATGGTGCCCGAGTCGGCCCGGGACCACAACACGGAGACGGTGTTCACCGCCTCAGCCTAGAGTTCCGGAGCACGACGGCCACGAGCAGGGCCAGTCCGAGCAGGGTGAACGTCCACCCCACGGCGTCGTCGGCGATCAGGTACTGGCCGCGGCCGGTCGATCCCTGCATCACCAGCACGAGGCCCCACCCGATCATGAGGGAAGCGCTGCCGAGCGACACCGTGCGATCGGCGACCAGGCCCAGGGGCACGAGCGGAGCGACCGCCACGAGGAGGCCCCACGGGACGTCGAGACCCAGGACGTCGGCGTCGTGCCGGTGCACGACCGCGCCGAGCACCCCGGCATAGAGACCCGCGAGGATCCAGACCCCCCGGATCAGAGCCCGGCGAACAGGTCCTCCTCGAGGCCCGATTCCCCGACGGGGCCGCGCGTGCCCCGCACGAGCCGGTAGTGCTCAGTGCCCCAGGCGATCTTGGCGAGATCGACGCCCATCGCGAAGAACATGCCGTCCGGCGTGATCTGCGAGGAGTGCGCCCGCATCGCCGCGAGCTTGGCATCGGTGTGCTCGGGCGACTCGATCTCGGCGTCGAGCTGGTCGTCCTCGACCATGAACGGCGGGAGGTTGTCGGGGTCGAAGCCTTCGAACCCGTCGACGCCGGACTCGCGCATCATCGCGATGCCCTCGCGCATGCGGCCTGCCGACATCGCGCTCCAGTAGAGCTTGGCGACGTCCCACGCCTCGCCCAGGTCGGGGCGGTGGCTGCGCGCGGCGGCGAGGTCGACCGCGTAGTGCGCGACCCGGTGGGCCTGGACGTGGTCGGGGTGCCCGTAGCCGCCGAAGGTGTCGTACGTGACGACGACCTGGGGCCGGACCTCCCGGATGATCTCGACGAGGAGGTCGGAGGCCTCGAGCAGGTCGGCGTTCCAGAACGAACGCGGATCCACCTCGTCGGCTGCGGTGGCGTGACCGTTCTCGTCCCACTTCATGCCCGAGTCGCGGAACCGGCCCGGCCCGCCGAGAATGCGGTGGTCGGTGACGCCGAGCTCGGCCATCGCGGCGGCAAGCTCGCCGGCCCGGTGCTCCCCCAGCGCGTCGTCGCGGTCGGCGGCCAGGTGCTCGAGCTCGGGAACGAGGATCTCACCGAGGTCGCCGAGCGTGCAGGTGACGAGCGTGACGTGCGCGCCCTCGGCGACGTAGCGCGCCATCGTGACGCCGTTGCCGATCGACTCGTCGTCCGGATGGGCGTGGACCAGCAGCAGGCGACGGTCAGGGAGGGTCATGGGGCCAGATTAGACGTGCCGTGGGACAGCCCGTCGCGCCCACTGCCGCGACCAATGATGAGATGACTGCATGACTGACGATGCGCCGTCCTACCCCCGTCTGGCCGCCCGCACCCTGCGCTTCACGCTCGGAGTGCCGCGAGCCGTCACGGTGGCGCCAGACGGGTCCACCGTGCGCTTCATCCGCACCCCTGACGGCGTGACCCGCACGGGCCAGCTGTGGGAGCACGACGTCGAGTCCGGCGTCGAGACGCTGCTCGTCGATCCGGTCGCGCTGCTGGGCGCCGGCGACGAGGAGCTGTCGGCCGAGGAGCGGTCGCGACGCGAGCGCAGCCGCGAGGGCGCGGCTGGCATCGTCGGCTACGACGTCGACGAGACCGGCCGGTGGGCCACGTTCGCGTTGTCAGGCCGACTGTGGGCGACCCACCTCGGGACCAAGGCCACCCGCGAGCTGCCCGCCCAGGGTGCCGTGATCGATCCCCGACTCGACCCCACCGGGCGCCGCGTCGCCTACGCCGCCGGTGGTGCCCTGCACGTCGTCGAGCTCGCCGACGCGAGCCACACGACGGTCGCCTCCCCCGCCAGCGACGCCGAGGTGTGGGGTCAGGCCGAGTTCATCGCCGCTGAGGAGATGGGCCGCATGCGCGGGTTCTGGTGGGCGCCCGACGGCCGCTCCTTGCTCGTCGAGCGCTACGACGAGGCCGATGTCGCGGTCTGGCACGTCGCGTCGCCGGAGCACCCCGAACGCCCCGCCGCCGCCCACCGCTACCCCGCGGCCGGCACCACGAACGCGGACGTCTCGCTCTGGCACGTGACCCTCGACGGCGACCACACCGAGGTCCGCTGGGACCGCGCGACCTTCGAGTACCTGGCGCGGGTCACGTGGACGCCCGACGGCCCGCCCCTCCTGCAGGTCCTGTCGCGCGACCAGAAGACCTCGCAGGTGCTGCGCATCGATCCCGCCACCGGGGCCACGGAGGTGCTCCGCACGCTCACGGACGCCGCCTGGGTCGAGCTCGGTCCCGGTCCCCGCTGGTCGCCCTCCGGCGCCCTCGTCACGATCGAGGACGTCGACGGCTGGCGCCGGGTCGTCGTCGACGGCGAGCCTGTCACCCCTGACGGGTGGCAGGTGCGCGGCGTCGTGGCGACCTTCGCCGATGCCGTCGTGGTCACGGCCTCCCACGAACCCACCGAGGTCCAGGTCGTGCGGGTCGGCACCGACGGCTCGCTCGACCAGGTCACCCAGGGCCGGGGCGTGCACGGCGCGGTCATCGGCGGCGACACGACCGTCATCACCCGAACGAGCCTCGCGGACACGCTCGTCCACCACACGGTGCACCACGACCGCGGAGCCGAGGCGGTCGAGCCCAGCACCCTGGCGAACGTCTCGGTCCCGCTCCCGGTCACCCCGTCGGTCCACCTCCTGAGCGCCGGACCGCACGAGCTCCGCACCGCCGTGGTCTTCCCCACGGGACACGAGCCGGGCACCCGCCTGCCGGTGCTGCTCGACCCCTACGGCGGTCCGGGCGCGCAGCGCGTGTGGGCCTCGGCCCGCGCCTTCGCCGAGGCGCAGTGGCTCGCCGACCAGGGGTTCGTCGTCATCGTCGCCGACGGCCGGGGCACCCCGGGGCGCGGGAGCGCGTGGGACCGGGCGATCCACCACGACTTCGCCGGCGTGACGCTCGACGACCAGGTCGAGGCCCTCGCCGCGGTCGCTGCAGCCTTCCCCGACGACGTCGACACCGAACGGGTCGGCATCACGGGCTGGTCGTACGGCGGCTACCTCGCGGCACTCGCGGTGCTGAGGCGCCCCGATGTGTTCCACGCCGCGGTCGCCGGGGCCCCCGTCACGGAGTGGCGCCTGTACGACACGTGCTACACCGAGCGGTACCTGGGACACCCCGACGACGTGCCGGACGTCTACGACCGGAACTCACTCCTGCCGCTCGCCGCGGGCCTCGAACGTCCGCTCATGCTGATCCACGGCCTCTCCGACGACAACGTCGTCGCGGCCCACACGCTCCAGCTGTCGTCGGCCCTGCTGGCCGCCGGACGCCCGCACACCGTGCTGCCCCTGTCGGGCGTGACCCACATGACCCCGCAGGAGACCGTGGCCGAGAACCTCAAGCTGCTCCAGGTGAAGTTCCTCCGCGAGCACCTCGGCTGACCCCAGGCGCGCAGGACCCCCGCACCGTGACGGTGCGGGGGTCCTGGGGGTCAGGCGTGGATCAGCCCTGGCGTCGCGCCAGCGCCGCGTCGACCTCGGGGTCGCCGAGCTGGCCGAGCCACTCGAGCATGCCCGGGTAGGCCTGCGGGTTGCCGGCCGCGGCCGCCCGCGCCTGTGGGTGGTTCTGCACCAGGTCGGCGAGCTCGGCCTGCGAGATCGTCGGGTCCGACGCCCGCTGCACGATCGGGTCGACCGCGATCTCCTCGGTAAACGCCTCAGCAACGGGAATCTGCTGCGTCGGCGTCGGCTCGTGCGGAGCCTCGAACGAGGGTGCCGGAGCCGGCGCGGGGGCCGGGGCTGCCGGGGCCGGGGCCGGAGCGGGCGGCGTGACGATCGGGGCGGTC
>JAHEXN010000306.1 GCA_023252095.1 Actinomycetes bacterium
ACGACGACGCCTTCTGGGCCGATCCGACCGGTGGCCTCGGCGCGTTGTGGACCCCCGACGGCGGGTACGTCGACGACCCCATGCTGGCGGCCGCCAACCTGGCGACCGCGGCACGCGAGGCCGGTGCGCAGTTCCTCTTCCGCAGGCAGGTCACGGCCGTGCGCCGGTCGGGTGATCGGGTCAGCGGCGTCGACCTGGCCGACGGTGAGCACGTGAGCGCACCCGTCGTCGTCAACGTCGCCGGACCGTGGTCACCGACGCTGAACCAGCTGGCCGGCGTGGGGGACGACTTCACGATCACGACCCGCCCGATGCGGCAGGAGGTGCACCACGTCACGGCACCTCCGGGCTTCAACGACGGTGACCACATCGGTCCGGTCATCGCCGACCTCGACCTCGGCACCTACATGCGCGGTGCACCCGGCGACGGGTTCTACATCGGCGGCACCGAGCCCGAGTGCGATCCCCTGCCCTGGATCGACGACCCGGACGCGGCCGACCTCGACCCGACCCGCGCCGCGTTCGAGGCCCAGGTGACCCGCGCGGCGCGTCGCTTCGGTGAGCTCGGCGTCCCGTCCCGGCCGCGCGGCATCGCCGGCGTCTACGACGTCTCCTCCGACTGGACCCCCATCTACGACCGCACCTCGCTCGACGGCTTCTACGTCGCGATCGGCACGAGCGGCAACCAGTTCAAGAACGCGCCCGTCGCGGGCCAGTTCATGCGCGACATCATCCTGGCCGTCGAGAACGGGCACGACCACGACGGCGACCCGGTCCAGTACCGGGGTGAGCGCACGGGCCTCACGGTCGACCTCGGGTCGTACTCCCGCCGACGCCCCGTCAACGCCGCATCCAGCGGCACCGTCATGGGCTGACGGCGACCGCCCCTTGAGGTGCGAGTGAGGAACGAACGAGCCTCGAAAGGGGTACCTCAACCCCTCACCTGACCAAGGTTTCGAGGGGCGCGCCGCAGGCGGCACTCACACCTCAACCACCGGTGGCGCGGGCGAAGCCCCGCCCCTTGAGGTGCGACGAGGAACGAGGAGCCTCGAAAGGGGTACCGCGGCTACTGGGGGGCGATGACCTTGCCGGGGTTGAGGATGCCGTGCGGGTCCAGCGCGGCCTTGACCGCGCGGTGCAGGTCCATGACCGCCGGCGACAGCTCCTGGGCGAGTCCGTCCATCTTGAGCAGGCCGACGCCGTGCTCCCCCGTGACGGTGCCGCCGAGGGCGAGCGCCTCCTGGATGATCTCGTGGAAGGCCCGCTGGGCCCGCTCCCGCGCCTCGTCGTCACCGCGAGGCGTCACGAGCAGGGGGTGCAGGTTGCCGTCGCCGGCGTGGGCGATGTTGGCGATCAGGGTCTCGTGCTTCACGCCGATCGCCTCGATCCGGGCCAGCATCTCCGGGACAGCCGCCTTGGGCACGCAGACGTCCTCGGTGAGCACAGGCCCCAGACGCTCGAGCGCCGGGTACGCCAGACGTCGCGCCGCGAACAGCGCGTCGGCCTCGTCCTGGTCGGTCGAGCGGGCCGCCCACGTGGCTCCCGCCGCCTCGAAGCACGCGCGGATCGCCTCGGCCTCCTCGTCGCCGGCCGCGCCGGGGACGTCGCACCGGGCCAGCAGGACGGCATCGGCCTCGACAGCGAGGTCCATCTTCTTCCACCGGTCGACGGCCTCGAGGCAGTGCCGGTCGATGAGCTCCAGCGCGGACGGGACGATGCCCGCCGCGCCGACGGCGGTGACGGCCCTCCCGGCGTCCACGATCGACGAGAAGAATCCGGCGACGGTGCGCTCGGGTGCCCGCTGCGGACGCAGCTTGACCGTGACCTCGGTGATGACGCCGAGGGTTCCTTCCGACCCGACGAGGAGTCGGGCGAGGTCGTACCCCGCGACGCCCTTCGCCGTGCGGCGGCCGAGCCGGACCAGCTCACCCGTGCCGGTCACGACCTGCAGCTCGAGCACGTAGTCCGCCGTGACGCCGTACTTGACGCAGCACAGGCCGCCCGCGTTCGTCGCGACGTTGCCGCCGATCGTCGACCACGGCGACGAGGCCGGGTCCGGCGGGTACCAGAGGCCGTGCTCGGCGCACGCCGCGCGCAGGTGGTCGTTGACGACCCCCGGCTGCACCACTGCCAGCCGTTCGACGGGGTCGATCTCGGTGATGGCCGTCATGGCCTCGGTCGACAGGACGACACATCCGTCAACGGCGTTCGCGCCGCCGGACAGGCCCGTGCCCGCCCCCCGCGGCACGACGGGGACGCCGAGGTCGATGCAGGCGCGCACGACCTCCTGGACCTCCTCGGCGGTGCGCGGCCGCACGAGCACGAGCGGCGCGCCGTGGGGCGCCCACTCGGCCTCGTCGTGCGCGTAGCTCGCCATGACCCCGGGATCGAGCTGGAGGCGGTCGGCGGGGATCCGCTCCCGCAGGCGTTCGATCAGCACGGTTCCCCCGTCTCGGGTCGTCGCAGGGTTCACGCAGGACTCGACCAGCACGTGCGCATGAAGCTCAGGAACGAGGGCTGCAGACCGGTCAGGTGGGTCTCGCCCAGCACCTGCGTCGTCAGCGCGAGCCCGGAGTCGGTCGAGCGCAGCGACTCGACGAGCAGGGTGAACCCGCGGCCGAGCATGCGGTAGATGGGCAGCTCACCCGTCATCTCGGGCCCGTTGATCGTGAGGTGCAGTCGCTTGCCCGCGAGGTCGAGCGGCTTCTCCGCGAGCGCGAGCGCGATGCTCTCCTCCGAGGCGACACCCGGGCTGCCGGCGCCGTAGGCGGCGAACAGCGGGCACCCCGTGAGCAGGGCGTACAGCGTGAACAGGCCGCCGTAGGAGTAGCCGAACAGGCCGTGACCCTCGGAGGCGACACGGTAGCGGCGGGCGATCTCGGGGTGGAGCTCGTCGGTCAGGAAGGAGAGGAACGCGTCGGCCCGCGTGGTGGCGAGCTCGGCCAGATAGGCGTCGGCCTCGGCCTGGGTCATGAGCTGGTGCTCCACGGCCGTCTCCAGCGAGGACCGCATCGCCGGCGGGATCGGCTCGCCCGGCGGCACGAGGTCGCGGTTGCGCACGCGCGACCAGTCCTGCGCGTCGGCACCCGCGTACCCCACGGTCACCTGCAGGTACGGCGCGATCGGCAGCGCCACGTCACCCTGCATCACCGCCAGCGGTGCCGTCTGGCCGAGGCTGTAGTTGCCGTCGGTCACGTAGAGCACCGGGTAGTCCGCCTCGTCCTGCGCGTAGGTCGGCGAGGTGGTGACCCAGATCGCGAACCGGGCGCCCACCGACGTCGACTCCATCTCGAAGTACTCCGTCGAGCCGAACACCTGGTCGACGGCCATCGTGGCAAGGGCCGCGTTCCCCTGGTGCTGCTCGTTCGTCACGTCGTCGGTCATGTGAGCTCCTTCAGTCCAGCTGGTTCTTGACGAGTTCCCCGCCGCGCAT
>JAHEXN010000063.1 GCA_023252095.1 Actinomycetes bacterium
CCGCCCGCGAGGCGGGCGCCGCCTGGGTCGGGGCCGCGACGCTCGAGGAGGCGCTCGCGCTACGCGCCGCCGGCGACGAGGGGCCGCTGCTGTGCTGGCTGGCCGCGCCCGGCGCCGACTTCGCCGCCGCAGCCCGGCACGACATCGAGGTCACGGCGTCCTCGGCCGAGCAGCTCGCCGAGATCCTCGCGGGGCAGCACGTCCCCCGCATCCAGCTCAAGGTCGACACTGGATTGGCGCGCAACGGGGCGTTCGGCGACCAGTGGACCGACCTCGTCGCCGCGGCGGCGCGCGCCACGGCCGGCGGTGTCCGGTTCACCGGGGTCTGGTCGCACCTGGCGTGCGCCGACGAGCCCGACCACCCCGCGAACGACGCCCAGGAGACCCGGTTCCGCGAGGCCGTCGACGAGCTGCGGGCTGCCGGTCTCGAACCGGGGCTGCGTCACCTCGCGAACTCAGCCGCGCTCATGACACGACCCAGCGCCCATTTCGACCTGGTGCGGGCGGGCATCGCCACGTACGGTCTGCCACCGGATCCCGCGATGCCCCACGACGTGCCGCTCACCCCGGTCATGACGCTTCGGGCGCGGCTCGCGGCGGTCAAGCGGGTCCCTCCGGGTCAGGGCGTGTCGTACGGGTACCGCCACGTCACCGATCGCGAGACCACCCTGGGTCTCGTGCCGATCGGCTACGGCGAGGGCGTCCACCGAGCCGCCACCGGCCGGGCCCACGCGTGGTTCGACGGCCACCGCGTGCCGGTCGTCGGCACGATCTGCATGGATCAGATGGTCGTCGACCTCGGCGACCTGCCTGCCGAGCGCGGCGACGTCGTGACGCTGTTCGGTCCGGGCCACGCGGGCGAGCCCACCGCGGTCGAGTGGGCACAGGCCTCTGGCACGATCGCCTACGAGGTCGTCACGGGACTGGGCGGCCGCATCCAGCTCACCCACACTGCCGATCCAGGGAGATCCCGATGAAGCGCATCACGACCGCGGCGATCACGGCCGGCGCCTTCGCCGGCGCCGGGGTCGCAGCCTCACTCCTGCGGCGCCAGCGCATCGTGCAGCGCCGTCGCCACCTGGGCGGCGACGCGCCGTTCGGCTCGGTGCGGGGCGACCGGTACACCGTCGAGGCCGCCGACGGCGTCGCGATCAACGTCGAGGTCGACGAGCCCGACGCGGACGGCGACGCCGACCTCACGATCGTGTTCGTGCACGGGTGGATGTGCGACCAGGACACGTGGCACTTCCAGCGCCTGCACCTGCGCGGCAGCGCCCGGCTCGTCTTCGTGGACCAGCGGGGCCACGGCGCCTCCGGTGTCACCGCGGCGGGGAACTCCTCGCTCACCCATCTCGCCGACGACCTCGCCCGCGTGATCCGCGAGCACGGCAAGGGCCGCGTCGTGGTCGTCGGGCACTCGATGGGCGGCATGGCCACGATGCAGCTCGCGGCCGACCACGCCGAGCTCTTCGGCGGCACCGTCGTGGGCGTCGCGCTCGTGGGCACGAGCGCCGGCAAGCTCGTGCGGGGCACGCCCGCCCTGGAGCGGCTCGCCTGGCTCGTGCGCCGGTCCGGCCCCGTGCTCGACTGGGGTCGCGCGTTCAACAGCGAGACCGTGATCCGCCGCTGGGCCGTGGGCCCCGACGCCGACCCGGCGCGCGCGGCGATGGCCGACGAGATGATCTCCCGTGCCCCGTCCCGCGTCGTGGTGGACTTCTACCCGAACTTTCCGTCGCTCGACCTGTTCGAGGCGCTCTCGACGCTCGCCGACGTCCCGGTCACGGTCGTGTGTGGCACGGCCGACCTGCTCACCCCGCCGAAGCACAGCCGTCGTCTGGCCGAGGCGATCGACGGTGCGCGCCTCGTGCTCGTCGAGGGTGCGGGGCACATGGTCATGCTCGAGAACCCCCGTGAGGTCGACGACGCGATCGACGACCTCGTGGCCCAGGTCCGGTGAGCTGATGGCCTCGCTTCACGCGCTCGACGTCATCGAGGCGGGACCTGAGCACGCCGAGACGATCGCCGACATCATCCGGCGGTCGTTCGCGGCCCGCCCGGTCCTGGACCCGCCGAGCACCGCGACCGACGAGACCGCCGCGAGCGTGCGGGAGTCCCTGGAGACTTCCGGGGGGCTGCTCGTGGAACGTCGCGGCCGGCCCATGGGCGCCCTGCTGTTCGACGAGTCCCGTCCGGGCCTGCTGGGTCTGCGTCGCGTTGCGGTCGACCCGGAGATCCAGGCGCGCGGCGTCGCGTCGGCCATGGTCGGCGTCGCCGAGGACACCGCGGAGGAACGCGGCAAGGACGGCATCTGGCTGCACGTCCGCTCCGAGCTGCCCGACACCGTGCGGTTCTGGGAGCGGCGCAAGTACGTGCGGATCGCCGGTCAGGGTGATGCCACGCTGCTCGAGTTCGGCAAGACGCTCTGGCTCGCGCGAGAGACGCACACACCGGAGGACACCCAGGCCCTCGCCGGCCGTCTCGCGACGCTGCTCCAGGCCGGCGACCTGCTGGTCCTGTCGGGCGATCTCGGCGCCGGCAAGACGACCTTCACGCAGGGCCTCGCCGACGGCCTCGGCGTCCGCGGCCCCGTGACCTCGCCGACGTTCGTGATCGCCCGCACCCATCCCTCGCTCGCCGACGGTCCCGCCCTGGTGCACGTCGACGCCTACCGTCTCGGGTCGGCGGCCGAGCTCGACGACCTCGACCTCGACGCCTCGGTCGCCGACTCGGTCACGGTCGTGGAGTGGGGACAGGGCCTGGCCGAGCAGCTCGCGCCCGATCGCCTGCACGTGCACCTCGAGCGCCGGCACGCACGTCCCGGCGACCCCCTCGGCACGCGTGACCCGCTCGGTGTCGCGGCGGGCGAGGCCGACGAGCTCGCCGAGTCGCGCGTCATCACGGTCCGCTCCTACGGTGCTCGCTGGCTCGGCGTGCCGCTCCGCTCGACCCTGCTGGGCGGAGGCACGGGCTGAGGTGAGGGGCTTCGAGGCTCAGGCGCCAGACCGCCGTCGCACCTCAGCCAGCGGGACGGGTCAGGGGCGCTTGTAGGCTCGGCCCGTGCTCCTGCTCGCCTTCGACACCGCGACTCCGGCCATCACCGTCGCGGTCCACGACGGCACGTCCGTCGTCGCCCAGGCGGGCGGAGAGGGAGCCACGGCCCACGGTGAGCAGCTCGCACCGGCGATCCGCGAGGCGCTGGCCCAGGCCGGTCTCGTGCCGGCCGACCTCACCGACGTCGCGGTCGGCGTGGGACCGGGCCCGTTCACCGGGCTGCGGGTCGGCGTCGTGACGGCGCTGACCCTCGGCGCGACGCTCGGCCTGCGCACCCACGGTGTCTGCACGCTCGACGTCCTCGCCGCCGAGGCCGCCACCGATCTCGACGAGGAGTTCCTCGTCGCCACCGACGCGCGGCGCCGCGAGGTGTACTGGGGCCGCTACGCCGCCGACGGCCGCAGGCTCGAGGGCCCCGCGGTGGACCTGCCGGCCGCCGTCGCGCAGCGGTTCGCGGGCCTGCCCGTCGTGGGCCGCGGCGCCGACGTCCATGCTGGAGTGCTCGGCGGTTCGCGGGGGCCGATCGACCCGTCGGCCGCCGCACTCGCCACCGCCGTCGTGGCCGAGGCGGTCGAGATCCTCCCGCTCGAGCCGTTGTACCTGCGACGGCCCGATGCGGTGCCGATCGACCAGCGATGACGACCGGTCCGATCCCGCAGCCTCGACCCGCGACCCGCGACGATGTCGATGCGGTCGCGGCCCTCGAACGGGCCTGCTTCGACGACCCGTGGAGCGCTGACTCGATCGCCGCCGAGCTCGCGGCCACCGGTCGGATCGTCCGGGTGGCGGCAGCTCCCGACGGGCTCCTGGGCTGGTCGTCGACGTCCGTCGTGGCCGAGACCGCCGACCTGCTCCGTGTCGCGGTCGATCCGTCCACCCGGGGTCGGGGCCTGGGCCGGCTCCTCGTCGACGACGTCCTCCACCGTGCCACCGAGTCCGGCGCGGAGCGGGTGCTGCTCGAGGTCGCGGAACCCAACACCGCGGCCCGCGGGCTGTACGCCGCGACCGGGTTCCGGGAGATCCATCGCCGCCGGCGCTACTATGCCGACGGCGCGGACGCGCTCGTGCTCGAGCGGGTGCTGCCGTGAACGACGTCCTGGAGTCGATCCGCTCGTGGCCGTGGTTCTGGGCCTGGCTGACGTTGTTCGGCATCGTCGTCGTGCGCGCGGGCTCCACGTTCGCGATCGGGCGTCTGATCGCGGCCGGGGCGGCGCGGGGCCGCGAGCCCGGTCCACGGCTCGCTGGCGCGATCGAGCGCGTCGACCGGTGGGGTCCGCCCGCCGTGACGCTGAGCTTCCTGACGGTCGGAGCCCAGACCGTCATCAACCTGGCGGCGGGGCTGTGCCGCATGACGGTCCCGCGCTATCTGCTCGGTCTGGTCCCCGGCGCGGCCCTGTGGGCCACGATCTGGGCGTCGATCGGGGCTGGCGTGGTCGCGCTGCTGCGCTCGGCGGGGTCGCATCCCGCGCTCGTCGCCCTGGTGGTCGCCGTGCTCGTCGTGGTCGCGGTCGTCGCGTCCGCGAGCGCACGCGGCAGCCGCCGTCACCGTGGCGACGAAGGCCCCTCGCCGAGCGAGTGATCGACCCCGCGGAGGGCTCTGCCGACCAGTCGCGGCCGGCGACCGGGGGCGTCCGGCGACCGGAACGGTCTGATAACTTGGCGTCCCGTACGGTGGGCCCGACACAGGTCGGAAGACTCGACGGGAGCATCAATGGCGAGCGGGGCAGAACGGGTCACGATCGTGATCCGCACGAAGGACAGGCCTCAGTTCCTGGCCCGAGCGCTCGACGACATCGCGGCCCAGACCTTCGCCGACTGGCGGATCCAGCTCGTCAACGACGGCGGCGCCGTCGCTCCGGTCGACCAGGCCGTCGAGCTCCGGCGCGATGTGCTCGGTGACCGTATCGAGGTCACGCACGTGGCGGGCGGCACCGGGTCGATGGAGGCCGCTGCCAACCTCGGCGCCCAGCAGGGCACGGGAGAGTTCGTCGTGATCCACGACGACGACGACACCTGGGACCCCGACTTCCTGAAGGAGACCGTGGCGGCACTCGACGCCGACGCGTCGGCGGTCGCCGTGGCGGTCAAGACGCCCATCGTGTTCGAGCGCGTCGACCGCGACCGCATCGTCGAGACGGGTCGCGGCACGTGGGACCCGCCCGGCGACATCGTGACCCTCTTCGACATGTTGATGGCCAACCGCGTCGTCCCGATCAGCCTGCTCGTGCGCCGCAGCGTCTACGACCAGATCGGGTGGTACGACCCGCAGCTCAAGGCCACGGGCGACTGGGAGTTCAACCTCCGTCTCGTGCGCCTCGGGCCCGTCCCGTACCTCGCCGACCGCCCCCTGGCGTACTGGCACCAGCGGCCCAAGGCGTCCGGGTCGTCGGCCAACAGCACGCTCGGCGCGCGCCT
Organism: Actinomycetes bacterium; assembly: GCA_023252095.1. Taxonomy (GTDB): domain Bacteria; phylum Actinomycetota; class Actinomycetes; order Propionibacteriales; family Nocardioidaceae; genus Aeromicrobium. Next base: position 5,467 of record JAHEXN010000063.1, read on the forward strand.
CGACCACCTGCACTTCGACCGCATCGTCCGCGAGCAGGCGCTCCGCGAGTACGTCGACCAGCACGGCGTGGGTGGTCTGCTGTACCTCACCAAGTACATCGACGAGCGGCTCATGCACCACTCGCTCGTCGGCATCGTCCGCCGCATCCGCACGCGGGTCGCGCTTCGACTGCGGCGTCTGCTCCGTCTGGGCAGCCGATGAGCACGCCGGGGGGCCCGTCGAGCGTCGGCGCGGTCATCGTCACGTTCAACCGGCTCGACAAGCTCCAGGTCGTCCTCGACCGCGTGGTGCACCAGACCACGCCCGCTGGCTGGATCGTGCTGGTCGACAACGCCTCCACCGACGGCACGGCGGAGTACCTCGCCAGCGACCCGTTCCCGGGCCGTCTGCACGTGATCTCCCTGCCCGAGAACACGGGTGGCTCGGGCGGCTTCAGCACCGGCATGGCCCGCGCGCTGGAGCTCGGCGCCGAGTACGTGTGGCTCATGGACGACGACTGCTACCCCGAGCTCGACGCCCTCGAGCAGCTCGTGGGCGGCTACGAGCGCGCGGTCGAGGTGGCCTCGTCGGAGATCACGTTCGCGTGCTCGCTCGTGAAGTTCAGGGACGGCAGCGCCGCCGAGATGAACATCCCGTGGCCTGCGTGGAACTGGGGCGAGCTCGTCGCCAAGGGCGAGAACCTGGTGACGATCCGCACCTGCTCGTTCGTCTCGGCGCTCTACCCCCGGAGCACGATCGAGCGGCTGGGACTTCCGTTCAGCGAGTACTTCATCTGGTTCGACGACGCGGCGTACGCCCTGCTGGCCTCACGGATCGGACCGGGCGTCCAGGTGCTCGACAGCGTCGTGTCCCACGACATGGCCGAGAACAAGGCCGTCAACTTCACCCAGGTCGACGACGCCAACGTGTGGAAGTTCGCCTACGGGGCGCGCAACGAGGCCTCGTTCCGACTCCACCACGAGGGCCTGTTCCCGTTCGTCAAGTTCTTCCTCCGCACCCTGCTCGAGATGCGGCGGGGCGGGGTCGGTCGGCGTCTGCGGTTCAGGATCATGCGGCGGATGCTCGCCGGGATCCGGTTCAACCCGAAGCCCGGCGCGGTGCCGGACCGGCCGCGGTCGGTCGAGGCGGGGCACCAGGTCTGACGGCCCGGTCGGCGCGCGAGTGCACGCGTGTGCACTACGGTGGCGGCATGCGAGACGTGACGTATCCGCCCGTCATCGTGACGGCCAAGACGCTCTTCAAGGTGCTGGGCATGTCGTTCCAGACCTCGGGCACCGAGCACATCCCCCGCACCGGCGGGGCCGTGCTCGCGGCCAACCACATCAGCTACGTCGACTTCGTGTTCGACGGGCTCGCCGCCCAGCCCAGCAAGCGCCTCGTGCGCTTCATGGCCAAGCGCGAGGCCTTCGAGGGCGCGACGGGTCGCCTGATGAGGTCGTTCCACCACATCAGCGTCGACCGTGACAACGGTGAGCAGTCGTACAACACCGCGGTCGAGTACCTGCGGTCCGGCGAGATCGTCGGCATCTTCCCCGAGGCCACGATCAGTCGGTCGATGGAGATCAAGGAGCTCAAGACCGGCGCGGTCCGCATGGCGGCCGAGGCGGGGGTTCCGTTGATCCCGATGGTCACGTGGGGCACGCAGCTCCTGAAGACCAAGGACCACGAGTCGGACATCTTCGGTCGCGGCAAGACGATCGGGCTGCACGTCGGAGCGCCGATCGCCGTCACGGGGGAGGACCCGGTCGCCGAGACCGCGCTGCTCAAGGCCGAGATGACGCGTCTGCTCGAGCACGCAATCGCCGAGTATCCGATCAGCCCGGAGGGCCAGTGGTGGGCTCCGGCCCGGTTCGGCGGTCTCGCGCCGACGCCCGAGGAGGCCGCGCGCCTGGACGCGGAGGAGAAGGCCGCCAAGGCGGCCCGCCGCGCGGAGCGCGAGGACGGCTGAGCGCTTTCGCTCGGGTGCTTGGCTACCTGGCGGTTTCCGAGCGTGGGGCGGTGGATCTACCACCGAATGGCTCGGTCGGCCGGGGTGCCGGTGAGTTCTCCACCGAATGACGGCTCATACGGTGGTGCATCCACCGCTTGCCCGTGATGCTGGTGCCCAAAGGTGGTGGATCCACCGCCCGGACCGCAAGCGGCGTCAGGGTCCGGGGGCCACACTGGGGGTGACCCCTGAGGAGGCACCATGAAGGCCGTCTACGGCAGCACTGTCCTGGCCGAGGCTCCGAGCGACCAGCTCGTCAAGATCGAGGGGAACTGGTACTTCCCGCCGTCGAGCCTCGCCGAGGGTGAGTTCGCGACGAGCGACACGGCGTACCACTGCCCCTGGAAGGGTGACGCGCAGTACTGGGACGTCGGCAGCGGCGACGACCAGCTGCCCGACGGCGCCTGGTCGTACCCCGAGCCCCTGCCGGGCTCGGTCGAGCGCGTGGGGTCGGAGTTCGCCGGCTATGTCGCGTTCGACCCCAAGGTCACCGTCACGGAGTAGCCCGGCAGGGGTGCCGGGCCCTGGGCGGCGAGATGAAACACTGTCGGGGTGAGTGAGCCCCTCGTCCTCGGCATCGAGTCGTCCTGTGACGAGACCGGCGTCGGCATCGTGCGGGGCACCGAGCTCCTCGCGCACGTCGTCGCCTCGAGCATGGAGGAGCACGTCCGCTTCGGCGGGATCGTGCCCGAGGTCGCGAGTCGGGCCCACCTCGAGGCGTTCGTGCCCACGCTGACCGGCGCTCTCGACGAGGCAGGCCTGTCGATGGCCGACATCGACGGCATCGCCGTCACGAGCGGACCCGGGTTGACCGGCGCGCTGCTCGTGGGGATCGCGGGTGCGAAGGCGCTCGCGCTGGCCCACGACATCCCGCTGTACGGCGTCAACCACCTCGCGGCGCACGTCGCGGTCGACCAGCTCGAGCACGGACGGTTCGACCGACGCGTCGTGGCGCTCCTGGCGAGCGGGGGGCACTCGGAGATCCTCCTGGTCGACGACATCGCCACCGACGTGACCCTGCTCGGTCAGACGATCGACGACGCGGCCGGCGAGGCGTTCGACAAGGTCGCGCGGCTCCTCGGTCTGCCCTACCCGGGAGGTCCGCACATCGACCGGGTCGCGGCTGACGGCGACCCGCGGGCGGTGCCGTTCCCGCGCGGGCTGACGGCCTCGCGCGACCAGGAGAAGCACCGCTGGAACTTCTCGTTCTCCGGCCTGAAGAGCGCCGTCTCGCGGCACGTGCAGCGCGAGCAGCTCGCCGGGCGCGAGGTCGTGGTGGCCGACGTCGCCGCCTCGTTCCAGGACGCCGTGTGCGACGTGCTCACGGCCAAGGCGGTCGAGGCGTGCCGCGTGCACGACGTCGGCACGCTCGTGCTGGGCGGCGGGGTCGCGGCCAACTCGCGCCTGCGCTGGTACGCCGAGCAGCGTTGCGCCGAGGCGGGCATCGAGCTCCGGGTGCCGCGACTCGGCCTGTGCACCGACAACGGGGCCATGGTCGCCGCGCTCGGTGCCGAGGTCGTGCGCCGCGGCCTCCCGGCCTCACCGTTCGACCTGCGGGCCGACTCCGGCCTGCCGGTCACGTCGATCGTCGCCTGAGCAGGTCTGGGCGGCCCGCTGTCAGGGCTGCTCGAGCTGGTCCAGCGCCTCGTCGACCACGGCGTCCGGGGTCGTGCCCCGGCGTGCCGCGACGTCCGAGACGCGTCCGAGCACGGCAGGCGACAACGCGACGGCGGGGACGCGGCGCTCGCTTCGTCCGAACACACCGAGGGCGATCAGGATGACGGTGCCGAGCACATCGAGGATGGCCACCACGCCGAACGTCCGCCAGTACCCGTCGTCGAGGTCCTCGCCGTCGATGATCGCCAGGGCGATCATGAGGGCCACGACGGTGACGGGCACGAGCGTCGCGAGCAGCGCAGCGCGGTGTCGTGCCGACCACGTGAGCGCCAGCAGCAGGCACGCCTGGGCGAGGGAGGCGGCCAGCGTCGCCCCGACACCGATGGCTCGCGCGATCGACTCCGAGTCGCTGGTGTCGTCGAGCCAGATGATGCCGAGGCCGAGGAGGAACGGCACGAGGGACACCAGGAAGCCCAGGAGTCCGACGGCAGCGAAGGGTCGTCCCGCCGTGCTCAGGTAGCACAGCACCGCGATGGACTCCAGACCGATCACGACCGTCGTGAGCAGGACCCGGGCCTGGGTGTCGCCGAACGAACCGCCGAGCAGCGCCGCGATGCCGAGCAGGGCGGCGACCGAGAACGAGCCGATGACGACGGCGGAGACGATGCGACGCAGATCCTTCATGACCCGATCATGGGCCATGCCGAGCTCATGCACTCGCGCATGGGTGACCGGACCAGGTGTCAGGGCGCGGGGTGGCGCCGGAAGCGGATGACCCGCCCGGGAGCGGCCTGCGCGAGGAGGTCGGTGTCGGCGTCGAGCACGACTGCGACGACGGGATAGCCGCCCGTGGCGGGGTGGTCGGGCCCCAGCACGACGGGCAGGCCGGCCGACGTGACCTGGATGCTGCCGCGCAGGACCGGCTCGGACTCCAGCTCGCCGCGAACCGCTCGTTCGAGGGGCGGCCCGTCCAGGCGCACGCCGATGCGGTCGCTCCGGTCGGACACGGACCAACCGGTCCCCAGCAGCGTGCCGATCGCGGTGGGCGTGAACCAGTCGTCGCGGGGGCCGAGGACGATCCGTACCGTGAGATCGCCGACCCCGGGCACACCCACGTCGAGCTGGCGCAGGTCGGGGCCGCCGGATCCGGGCGACACCGCGACGGAGGAGCCGACGCTGAGGGGTGACGGCCCCAGTCCGGAGAGCGTGTCGGTGGACCGCGAGCCGAGGACCGGATCGGATGCGACTCCGCCCCGGACCGCGACGACCCGGCGGAGCCCGGCCGCCGGGACACCGATCGTCAGCGCGCCACCCCCGGGCACGTGGAGCGTGCGCATCGACGAGGCGGGAACGCCGTCGATCGTGACGGGCCCCGGGGCGCCCGCAACCGCGACGGCGGTGGGCCGGCTCGCGCGCAGCGTGACGGACCCGAGCACCTCCAGGACGGCGGCGTCGGCCGGATTGCCCACGAGGGCGTTGGCTCGTCGCGCGGCGGGGCGGTCGAACACCCCCGAGGGCGAGACGCCCAGTTCCGACCGGCCGGGTCGTCCGAGGTCCTGCACCAGGACGGAGCCGACCAGCTCCACGACCCGCAGGCTCATCGGGACGCCTCGAACCGCACCCGGGTGCCCGGGCGCAGCAGGGCCGGCGGGTCGCGATCGAGGTCCCACAGGGGTGCATCGGTACGACCCAGCAGCTGCCACCCGCCGGGCGACTCACGTGGGTAGACGCCGGAGTACGGCCCGGCGAGGGCCACTGCGCCGACCGGGACGCGGGGACGCGGGGTGTCGCGGCGGGGCACGTGCAGGCGTGGGTCGCCGCCTGTCAGGTAGGCGAAGCCGGGCGCGAACCCGGTGAAGGCGACGTCCCAGGCGGTGGCCGTGTGCGCCGCGACGACCTCGTCGCTCGTCAGGCCGGTCAGGCGAGCGACCTCGGCGAGGTCCGGCCCGTCGTAGACGACGACGATCGTGATCTCGGTGACCGGTTCGGCCGACACGTCGCGCGGACCCGTGGCGGCGAGGAGGCGGCGAACCTCGGCCGGCTCGCCGCGCACCAGGACGGTCCGGGCGCCCAGGGTCACGTCGGCGGTCTCGACCAAGGCGGCGTGCCAGGCGCGTGCCTCGGCGGGGTCGGTGCAGTCGACCAGCACGGCCTGGTCGCCGACCGGCAGCAGCCTCACGCGAAGGCCCGCACCGTGTGGCCGGCGTCCTCCAGGCCCGCGCGCACGGCGCGGGCGAGGTCGAGCGCGCCGGGGGAGTCCCCGTGGACGCACAGCGACTCCACCTGGGGAGCGAGCCGCAAGGCCTGGGCCACGACGGTCGCTGCGTCGTCGTGGACGGCCCCGGGCTCCGAGCGCGGCACGAGGGTGCCGTCCGGTCGGTACGCGCGGTCGGCGAATCCCTCGGTGACGACGGGCATCCCGTCGGCCGAGGCGATGCGCAGCGAGGCCGCGTGCGGCAGGCCGAGCAGGGGAAGTCCGTAGGGCGCGATGGCCTCGACGACGGCGGTGGCCTGGCGCTCGTCGGTCACGATCGTGTTGTAGAGCGCCCCGTGCGGCTTGACGTAGACGACGTGCCCGCCCACCGAGTCGGCGATCTCGGCGAGCAGGTCGATCTGCTCCCGCAGCGACTCGACCAGCTCGTCGGGCTCGACCTCGACGGGGCGGCGGCCGAAGCCCTCCGGGTCGGCGTACCCGACCTGGGCCCCGATCGCGACCCCACGTTCGACGGCCAGGGTGCACGCGGCGAGCATGAGCTCGATGCCGCCCGCGTAGGCCCCGCAGCACACGTTGGCGCTGGTCACGACGTCCAGGAGAGCGAGGTCGTCGGTGCTCTCGGCGACGTCGGCGTTGAGGTCGACCTGCATGACGTCAGCGTAGGCCCGGGGCGGGGCTCACGGCTTGAGCGGCTCGACGAGGAACGCCCGCCCCTGGCCGTCGACGCGGGTCATGACGACGGTGGCACGGTTCGGGCCCGACAGCTTGAGCCGCTTGACGAGCTCCTCGGGCACGACCTGCACCCCGCGCTTCTTGATCGTCAACGTGCCGACACGACGCTGCTGCAACGCGGCCTTGAGCGGCTTCTCGCGGAACGGCAGCTCGTCGACGACCGCGAATCGGCGGGCGAGCGGGGTGACGTCGCCGCGGTCGGCGCTCACGTAGGCGATGTGCGGGTCGGGAAGCCAGCCACCCAGCTCCGCCGCGAGCTCGGCCACGACGCCGGCACGGATCACGGCGTCGTCCGGCTCGTACAGGTAGGCGCCGACGGGCGCGACGACGGCGGGCTCGCCGGCCAGGGCGAGCGTGGCACCCGAGGGGAGCAGCGTCGCCCGCCGCTGGGTCCGGGCGTAGGGGCTGCCCCACAGGCAGCACTCGACGAGGTCGCCACCGTCGCTGACCCACTCGGCCTCGACCCCGGCGGGCACGTCGTCGTGGGCCAGCCCGGGCATGACCTTCGCGACGGCGCGACCGCGGAGCAGCTCGCGCGCCCAGGGCCACGGTGGCTGGAGGTCGGCCGTGCCGAAAACCCGGCCTTTCCCGGTACGGCGGGCCGGATCGACGAAGGCCGTCTCGCCGGGCAGCAGGACCGTGCGTGTCGCGTCGCCGACCTCGACCTCGCCGTCGAGCCCGAGGGCCCGGAGGTTGGCCGAGGCGATCGCGGCCCGCACCGGGTCCTGCTCGACACCTCGCACGCGCAGACCGGCCCGGGCGAATGCCAGGAGGTCGGCCCCGATGCCGCAGCCCAGGTCGACGACCGCTGTGGCCCCGGAGTCGACGAGCCGGCGGGCCCGGTGGGCGGCGACACGGTGGCGCGTGGCCTGCTCGAGCGCGTCGTGCGTGAAGTAGAGGTGCGCGGCGTCGGCGCCCAGCTTGCCGGCAGCCTTGCCGCGCAGGTGGTTCTGGGTCACGGCCGCGGCCACGAGGTCGTTGTCGTGGGTCTTGCGCAGGCGCGTGCCCAGCCCGAGGTCGGACTCGACCCCGGCGCGTGCGGCGACCTCGGCCAGCAGGTCCTGGCCCTCGGGCGCGAGCAACCGCTCGAACGTCGCCAGGTCCATCCCCCGAGCGTATCGGTGCGGCGCCCGCCCCTTGAGGTGCGACGAGGAACGAGGAGCCTCGAAAGGGGCTCCGTGACCACCCGAGGT
>JAHEXN010000064.1:0-4157 GCA_023252095.1 Actinomycetes bacterium
GCATGGTCGAGCCGACGCACGGCCAGGTGCTGATCGACGACGTCGACGTCGCGACTCGCAACCCTGTCGAGCTGCGGCGCAGCATCGGCTACGTCATGCAGGCCTCGGGCCTGCTGCCGCACCGCACCGTGCTCGACAACGTCGGCACGGTGCTGCGCCTCCAGGGGGTGAGCCGGGCGGAGACGCGTCGCCGGTCGCTCGAGGTCATGGAGACCGTCGGCCTCGACACGGTGCTCGCCGACCGCTACCCGCACCAGCTGTCCGGCGGCCAGCAGCAGCGCGTCGGTGTCGCCCGGGCCCTGGTGACCGACCCCAACATCCTGTTGATGGACGAGCCGTTCGGCGCCGTCGACCCGATCGTGCGCGACGAGCTGCAGGCCGAGCTTCTCCGCCTCCAGCGCGACCTCGGCAAGACCATCGTGTTCGTGACGCACGACGTCGACGAGGCGTTCCTGCTCGGCGACCAGGTCGTGATCCTGGCCAAGGGCGGCAAGCGTGCCCAGGTCGGCTCACCCTCCGACATCCTCGCGAGCCCGGCCGACGACTTCGTGCGCAGCTTTGTCGGCCTCGACAAGGGCGGCCGCGAGCTGCACGTCGAGACCCGCGACGGCGTCCAGGTCGTGGTCGACGGCCAGGGCCGCGCGACGGGGGTGCTCAAGGGATGAGGTGGCTCGGCAACAACGTGGAGCTCGTCACCGGCTATCTCGTGAGCCACCTGTGGTTGAGCGCCGTGCCGATCGTGCTCGGCTTCCTGATCGCCCTGCCGATCGGGTGGGCAGCGCACCGGGTCCCGGCCGTCCGAGGCGTCGTGCTGAGTCTCGGCAGCGTGCTCTACACGATCCCGTCGATCGCGTTCTTCGCGGTCATGCCCGCTGTCCTCGGCACCGGATTCCTCGACCCCCTCAACGTCGTGATTGCCCTGACGATCTATGCGGTCGCCGTGATGGTGCGGTTCGCCGTCGACGGATTCGCGTCGGTCTCCTCCGCGGTCCTGGACGCCGCGACGGCCACCGGGTACGGCAAGGTCGGCCTGGCGCTTCGGGTACAGCTCCCCTTGGCGGGCCCGGTGCTGCTGGCCGGACTGCGAGTCGTCTCCGTCAGCACCGTGAGCCTGGTCAGTGTCGGAGCCCTCATCGGTGTCGGCAACCTGGGCCGCCTGTTCACCCAGGGCGTCACGACCGGCAACAACGCCGAGATCGTCACGGGCATCGTGCTGATCCTGGCCATCGCCCTGGTCTTCGACGCACTGCTCGTGGTGACCGGACGCCTGGTCCTGCCCTGGTCGGCCGGGGCACGTGCCGTGCGCGGGGTGGGTCGATGACCGAGCGTCAGCGAGGGAACGAGGGATCCTTCATCCCGTCGCCGGTCTACCGTGACCTCGTCTGGGCGGTGGCGGCATGAGCGTCGCGAGTGAGGCCTGGGACTGGCTGACCGACGACGCGAACTGGTCGGGCCCTGCGGGCATCCCCGTCCGCACGCTCGAGCACCTCGAGTACACGGCGCTGACCCTCGTGATCGCCACGGCGATCGCGATCCCGCTCGGCCTCTACATCGGCCACACGGGCCGGTTCCGGGTCGTCGGCGTCGGACTGACCGGCGCTCTGCGGGCCCTGCCGACGCTCGGTGTCGTCACGATCGTGTCGCTGCACACGGGCATCGACCTGACCGCAGCCTTGGTCGCCCTGGTGCTGATCGCCATACCCCCGTTGCTCGCGGGGGCCTACGCGGGTCTCGAGTCGGTCGACCCGGCCACGGTCGACGCGGCTCGCGCGCTCGGCATGACCCACTGGCAGGTGCTGTGGCGGGTCGAGGTCCCGTTGGCGCTGCCGCTGTTGATCGGCGGATTCCGCTCGGCGACGCTCCAGGTCATCGCGACCGCCACGATCGCCGCTCAGGTGCCCGGCCCCGGCGGGCTCGGTCGCTTCATCCTCGACGGGCTCGACCTCGACGACTACCCACGCGTCATGGGCGGCGCGGTCCTCGTGATCGCCCTGGCCCTCGTCGTCGACCTGACCTTCGCCGCCCTTCAGCGGCTCTCCGCACGCCGACGCGTCTCGACCCCCGAACGCGTCTGAACCGAGAGGAAACCCTCACCATGTCCCGTTCCATCACCGGCTTCCGCAAGCTCGCGGCCCTGGCCGCCGTCTCCGCCCTGGGCCTCGGCCTGGCGGCGTGCGGCGGCGACCCCACCGAGGGCGAGGCCGCAGCCTCCGACACGATCGTCATCGGCTCGGGTGACTTCCCGGAGGCCGAGATCATCGGCCAGATCTACGCGCAGGCCCTCGAGGCTGGTGGAGTCAAGGTCGAGACGAAGCTCGCCACCGGCCCGCGTGAGACCTACGTCAAGGCCCTGCAGAATGGTGAGCTGGACCTGATCCCCGAGTACAGCGGCAACCTGCTGACGTACTTCGACCCCGAGGCCACCGCCACCTCGCCAGAGGACGTCGTGGCGGCCCTGCGGGACGCAGTGCCGGACGGCTACGAGGTACTGGAGCCGGCACCGGCCGAGGACAAGGACTCGCTCAACGTGACCTCCGAGTTCGCCGCCGCGAACGGCCTCGTCACGATCGCCGACCTGGCCAAGGTTCCGGGCTTCTCTCTCGGCGCCAACCCCGAGTTCGCCGAGCGCTCCTACGGCATCCCCGGCCTGGAGTCGGTCTACGGCATCACGGGCGTCGAGTTCATCCCGATCGCGGATGGCGGTGGCCCCAAGACGTTGAAGTCGCTGCTCGACGGTGACGTCGACGTGGCCGACATCTACTCCACGACGCCGTCGATCCCGGAGAACGACCTCGTGACGCTCGAGGACCCGAAGAACCTCATCGCAGCGCAGAACATCATCCCGCTGATCAACTCCGAGAAGCTCACCGACGAGGTCACGGAGATCCTCAACGGGATCTCGGCGCAGCTGACGACCCAGGACCTGCTCGACCTCAACACCGAGAACCAGGGTCCGGACAAGACGTCCCCGAAGGAGCTGGCCAAGAAGTGGCTGACCGAGAAGGGTCTCATCTGACCTGAGGTTCGCGGCAGGGGTTTCGAGGCTCGTCGCCGAGGGCTCCTCGCACCTCAACCACCGGTGGCCCACCGATGGTTGTCCCCCTACGACTTCGTCGTGGGAGGTGCCCCCAGTGCGAGCGCGCTCTGGCGCGCGAGCCTCGAAGCCCTGTCAGCCCTCCGAGAGGCCGATGCGGTCGTGCAGGCGGCGCAGCGGGCCGGGAGCCCACCAGTTGCGCCGGCCCAGCATCGCCATGAGTGAGGGCACGAGGAATGCGCGCACGATCGTGGCGTCGATCAGCACGGCCGCCGCGACGCCGACGCCGAGCTGCTTGATGAACACGACCTCGCTCGTCGCAAAGGCGCCGAGCGCGATCGCGAGCAGCAGCGCCGCCGCGGTCACGATGCGGCCGGTCCGTTGCAGGCCCAGGGCGACCGCCTCCCGGTCGGAGGCACCTGCGTCACGCGCCTCCTTGATCCGGGTCAGCAGGAACACGGCGTAGTCGGTCGAGAGGCCGAAGACCAGCGCGAAGATCAGCACGGGCTGGGTCGAGTTGAGGGCACCGACGCTCGTGAAGTCGAGCAGACCCTCGAGATGGCCCCACTGGAAGATCATGACCAGCAGGCCGAACGTCGCGCTGACCGTCAGCAGGTTCATGAGCAGCGCCTTGACGGGCAGGACGACCGAGCCGGTCATGAGGAACAGCGTCACGAACGTCAGGAGCCCGAGGATCAGGAGGGCCAGGGGGATCCGGTCGGCGATCGTGTCGAGCTGGTCGACGTGATCGGCCGCGGTGCCGCCCACCAGGACCTCGCCGGGCGCGTCGAGAGCACGGATGTCCTCGACGAGGGCGATCGTGCTCTTGTCGAGCGGCGCGCCCGTCGTGAGGACGTCGAGCTGCCACAGGTCGTCGCCCAGGTAGCGGGGCGGGACCACGGTCTTGACGCCGTCCAGGCCGTCGAGCTGCCCCGCCCAGGCCTCGACCGCCTCGCCGTCGGACTCGTCAGCCGTCACGGCGACGAGGACGGGGGAGGAGTCCGCGTCGGTGAACTCCGTGCGCAGGGTGTCGTCGACGACCCGAGCGGAGGCGGTCTCGGGCAGCACGCTCGAGTCGACTCCCGTGAAGCTCACGTTGAGGAATGGGGCGCCGATGCCCAGC
>JAHEXN010000064.1:4167-11602 GCA_023252095.1 Actinomycetes bacterium
GGTGGCGACCCGGTACCGCATCACGAACTGCGAGAGGCGGTACCAGAACCCGCGGTGGTCGGGGTCCGCCTCGGCCTCGCTCGCGCGCTTCCAGCGTGCCGGCGCGAGGGCGTTGACGCGCAGCTGCAGCACGGCGAAGATCGCCGGAAGCACGACCAGGCTCACGGCGGCCGCCATGAGGGCGACGAGCACGACGCCGACGCCCATCGAGTAGAGGAAGCGCAGCGGGAAGACCAGCAGCGAGACCCCGGCCCCGGCGATCGTGACGGCGGAGTAGAGGACCGTGCGCCCGGCCGTGGCGACGGTGCGCCGCACCGCCTCTGCTCCTGGCCCGACGCGCACGAGCTCCTCGCGGAACCGCGAGACCATGAAGAGCGAGTAGTCGATCGCGAGCCCCAGGCCGAGACCCGTGATGAGGTTCAGGGCGAAGACTGACATCTCCAGACCCTCGTTGACGCCCCGCAGGACGAGCATGGAGGAGATGATCGTCAGCCCGCCGACGAGGAGCGGCAGCAGTGCGGCGACAGCAGACCGGAACACCAGCAGCGCGGCCACGAAGAGCAGGGGGAACGCGATGAGCTCGGCCCGGACGAGGTCGTTCTCGACCTGGTCGTTGACCTGCTGGAAGGCCACCGCCGCACCGCCCACGGAGACGCCGTCGATGCGCGCGAGCTCGTCGCGGAGGTGCTCGGTGGCGAGGTCGCCGTCGGCGCCGGCAGCGTAGGTCACGGCGTAGAACGTGCGCTCGCCGTTGTCGGAGACGAAGGGTGGCCCGGCGTCGGGCCCACCCACGACCTGGCCCACTGCGTCGTCGCGGTCCAGGACCTCGAGCAACGCCTGCTGGGCGGCGGTGTCACTGGTGTCGACGAGGGCGACGACAGAGGGCGCTGCGTCCAGGCCCCCGGCCTCGGCGACGCGGTCGAGGGCGAGCGAGCTGTCCGAGCTCGTGTCCGAGAACGAGTCGGTGTCGGCGTTGAGCAGGCCGGTCACGGGTCCGCCCAGGACGACGGCGACCACGACGAACACGCCGGTCACGGCGAGGACCCGCCAGGGGCGGGAGGTCACGAGGCGGGAGAGGGCGTCGATCATCAGAACTCCTGGAGGATCTCGAGGGGATTGCCGAAGAGGTCGGGCAGGTCCAGGGCCCCGAGGACCGTCAGGAGCATGCCGTAGGACATGAACCGGCGGACGTCCTCGGCCGACGCGCCGCTGAGCTCGGCGACCTCGTCCCACACGGCCCGATACGTGCTCTGGGCGACGTCCTTGATCGCGGGGTCGGAGGCTGCGGCCCAGGTGTGGAGCTGGCAGCGCAGGTCGTTGGGGTCGTCGTCCAGCAGCGCGAGGTACGCCAGGCCCATCGCGGCGAGCGGGGCCGTGCCCTCGGGCCGGGTCTCCACCGCCTCGCGGAACACGGCGCGCAGGCCGTCGGTGTGGTGCTCGATCGCGGCGGCGATGAGCTCGGCCTTGGTGCCGAAGAGGCGGAACAGGTAGGGCTGGCTGATGCCGGCACGCTCGGCGATGACCTCGGTCGAGGTCGCGTGCATGCCGGTGCGCCCGTACTCCAGGATCGCGGCCTGCAGGATCGCCGCGCGTCGGTCGTCGGCACTCATGCGGGGGGACATGATCGTAAGTTAGTGATGACTCACAAACTCTGTCAACACGCGGCGTGCTCTGGACATCGCGCGGGCCGGGCGGGAGGCTGCACCCCATGCCCCTTCTCGACGTCAACGGCACCCAGGTCCACGTCACCGACACCGGGGGCGACGGACCGCCCGTGGTCTTCGGTCACGGCCTGCTGTTCAGCGGATGGATGTTCGCGGCCCAGGTCGAGGCGCTGCGCGACCGGTACCGCTGCGTCACGATCGACTGGCGCGGCCAGGGACAGTCGCCGCCGGCCCGATCAGGCGGCTACGACATGGACACGCTCACGGGAGACCTCCTCGGGGTGCTCGAAGCCCTGGACCTCGACCGGGTCCACTACGTGGGCCTCTCGATGGGCGGCTTCGTCGGCATGCGGCTGGCCGCGCGGCACCCGGAGCGGCTGCGGTCGCTGACCCTGCTCGACACGAGCGCCGGTCCTGAGGACCCCGACAAGATCGCGCAGTACAAGCTCCTGGCCACGGTCTACCGGCTCGTGGGGATGAGGCCGGTGGCCGGCAAGGTCGAGCCGATCATGTTCGCGCCGGGGTACGGCGACGATCTGGCGGAGCGTGCGCAGATCGAGGAGTGGATGAGCCAGCTGCGCCGCGTCCGACGCGGCGGCATGAAGGCCGCCATCCGCGGGGTGACCGATCGCGAGGCGATCCTGTCGGAGCTCGGCCGGATCTCCGCACCGACCGTCGTGGCGACGGGTGAGCACGACGTCGCCACCCCCGTCGCCAAGGCCGAGGTCATCGCCGCCGCGATCCCGGGCTCCCGGCTCGTCGTCATCCCGGGCGCAGGCCACTCGAGCACGATCGAGCGGCCGGATGCCGTCACGGAGATCCTCGAAGGGCACCTGGCGGCGAACGTCTAGGCGTTGGTGCGGGCGGATCCCCGCCCCTTGAGGTGCGAGCGAGGAACGAGCGAGCCTCGAAAGGGGTGCCTCAACCCACGATCTGACCAGGGTTTCGAGGCTCGTGCGCCTGAGCGCACTCGCACCTCAACCAGCGGTGTTGGGTGCGTCCGGCGGGACGACGATCCAGGGCTCGCGGGGGAGCCGCGCCGGGTCGAACTCGTCCAGCCACTCCTGCGGAGTCGCCCCGGTGAATCCCAGCGACCTGCCGATCAGCGCGAGCGCGTCGATCCCACGAGCAGTCAGCTCCGCGAGCGTGACCGCTCCGTCGCGCTTGGCCAGTCGCGCGCCCTCGACGTTCAGGGCCAGAGGAACGTGGACGTACTGCGGCACCGGCAGGTCGAGCAGCGTGGCGAGGTGGGCCTGTCGGGGTGTCGACGGCAGCAGGTCGTCGCCCCGCACGACCTGGTCGACCCCCTGGTGCGCGTCGTCCAGCACGACCGTGAGGTTGTACGCCGCGACACCGTCCCCACGCTGCAGCACGAGGTCGTCGACCGGACCCGTGAACGCGCCGTGCAGGAGGTCGTGCGCGGTCCACGTGTCGACCGCGGACCGCAGGCGGATCGCTGCCGGACGCTCTCGTCGGCGTTCTTCGCGCTCGGCGGGCGTGAGGTCGCGACACGTGCCCGGGTAGGAGCCGGGCGGGTGGTGGGGCGCGGCTGGCGCCTCGAGGATCTCGCGCCGGGTGCAGAAGCACTCGAACGTCCGGCCGGCGTCGACCAAGGAGCGGATGGCGTCCCGGTGGGCGTCGGTGCGGGTCGACTGCCACAGCACCGGGCCGTCCCAGTCGAGTCCGAGCGTCGCGAGGTCCCCCAGCTGGCGTTCGGCGGCGCCGGGGCGTGCGCGATCGAGGTCGTCGACGCGCAGCACGAAGTCCCGACCCGTCGACCGGGCGAAGAGCCAGGCGAGCACCGCGGTGCGCAGGTTGCCCACGTGGAGGTCGCCCGAGGGAGAGGGGGCGTAGCGTCCGGCGGGCATCGCCCCAGTCTGCCGCGCGTCTGCCCCTGGACGTGCAAACGCCCCGCCCCCTGCGTGAGGGGACGGGGCGCTTGCTGAGCGCTCAGATCAGATCAGAGGGCGCGAATGTTCGCGGCCTGCAGACCCTTCTGGCCCTGCTCGACGTCGAACTCGACCTTCTGGTTCTCGTCGAGCGAGCGGTAGCCCGAGCCCTGGATCTGGTTGAAGTGGGCGAAGAGGTCCTCGCCGCCGCCGTCGGGGGCGATGAAGCCGTAGCCCTTTTCAGCGTTGAACCACTTGACGGTTCCGGTAGCCATGATGTTCTCCTTCGGTTGGGGAATGTCGCACGCAACAGTTACGAGCGACGGAGTCGCGACGCGCATCAACCGAGAGAAGAATCAAAGACTCCACCTGAGTGGGGCCGGTCAAGCAACACTGGCACAACAACGCCTACAACAGTCACAACCCTACCCCATGCGGCCCGAGGTGCGATACACGGCGCTCGCGTGGCCTCGAACGCCCCCTCCGAGCGTCGGATGGTGGGGGAATCGGCGGGTGAAAAGTGGGACATGTGGCTTAGACCACGCCCCGGAGTGGCTCCAAGCGCGCTTTACTTGGCGCATGCTCCCTGCCCTCGGCCGACTGGTCGACTGCTCATGTCCGCGGCGACCGGGATCGTGAGCGACGACGCGATCGTCGCCTCGAGCGACGAGTGCGAACGTGCCTGGCGCTGGTACCGCCTCACGTGCTCGGACGCCGACGTGTTCGCGCACCGCATGTGGCGCGCCGTCCGGGAGGGCGAAAGCTCCGACGCCCGTGCCTACGCGCGGCAGGTAGACGCGGCGAACGATGCCCGACGAGCCGCCTGGGCCGAGTACCGGCGCTCGATCGCCAGGCTCACGAGGCTTGTCGCCGAACCGTGGGCCTGAGACCGGCGGGGGACACCGCCCCGGACTAGGGTCAGGGCCGGAGGGAGGGTCCATGGACATCTTGGGAGAAGCGGTCGATGCCCTGCGGCAGGCCGAGGAGGTCGTCGCGGAGGCGACGCGTCGTCGCGACGACGCCGTGCGCCGCGCGATCAGCGACGGCGTGCCGGTCGCGGCGATCGCGGAGCAGGCGGGCCTGTCGAAGGCCCGCGTCTACCAGATCCGCGACCACCGCCGCTGACCTCGCGCCCGGTCGCACCAGCTCAATCAGCCGGCGTGGAGCTCCAGGTCGGCCACGGCCATGAGCTCACCCTCACGGTCGAGCCACCAGGTCGGGCCGTGTCCGTCGAGCAGACGGGCCTTGGTCCAGCCCTTCGGCAGGGCCGGAGTCAGGAGTGACCTGTCCTCGAGGCGCAGCACGCGCTGGCGCCCCTTCCACTCACCCGTGCGGAAGCTCGGGGTCAGCAGCACGTGCCGACCGTCGGACGTGAATCGGCCGTGCACGCCGTGCTTGCCCGGCTCGCGCTTCCAGCCCGAGCGTTCCCACGCGCGGTCGGTCACGGCGTCGTCGGTGCCGATCGCGGCGACCGTCACGAAGTCGGATCCGTAGCGGTTCATCGACCCGAGGTCCGAGCCTTCGGAGATCACGAGCAGGGCGCCGCCGTGGCGCAGTGTCGCCGTCAGGCTGACCGCCGGTTCGCCGACCTCGCCGAAGTCGTCGTCGCCGAAGGGGTCGCGCGGGAAGTCGTCGGGCCGCAGCGTGCGGATCGGTCCGGACCAGGAACCCGCACCGGCCTCGAGGTCGATCGTGAGGTCGGCGGCATGACGCTTCTCCTGGCTCAGCACGCCGTGGCTCAGCACGACCGCCCAGGCCGGCGCGGTGCCAGCATCGGTGGTGACCGCGCAGCCGCCACGAAGGCGCGGTGACGGCTCGACCGTCGTGAAGACCTCGCCGCCGTCGAGGCGGATCTCGCGCGGAGCCGAACCCGGGGCCTGGTGGGCCCAGGCGGTCTGGGGGTCGGTCACGATCACGCAGCCGCCTGACGGAACGCCGAGCAGGAACGGCTCGTGCGCCGCAAAGGCCCCCGCGTCGACGTGCGGCACGGGCTGCAGCGTCAGCTCGTCCGGACTGGCCCATGCGAGCGTGCGAGCGTACCCGTCGCCGTCGGGGAACGAGCCGAGCAGCACGAGGCCACCGTCGGGCAGGGCCGCCCACCCCTCGTGCCACCAGCCGTCGGGAAGCTTCAGCATGGCGTCAGCCTGCCAGGACCAGAGGCCTGCTCGCCGCCTCAGCCCTGGGCGGGAAGCGCCGACGCGAGGTCGGGGTGGATCTCGAACACGTTCTCCATGCCGGTGATCGTGAGCACGCGATGCACGACCGAGTTGGCTCCGGCGACGCGGAACGCGCCGTTCTCGCGGACGATCTTCCAGGCGCCGACGAGGGCACCGAGGCCGGAGGAGTCCATGAAGTCGACCTTCGTCAGGTCGACCACGACCCGCTCGTGACCCGATGGCAGACCGGCGATCAGCTCGGCACGCAGGTGGCGGGCGGTCTCGATGTCGATGTCGCCGTCGAGCGTGAAGAGGACGTGTCCGTCCCGCTCCTCGCGAGTGACGGTCAAGGGGGCGTCGGTGGGCTGGTCGCTCATGGTGTGTCCATTGTGGTGGTAGTGGCGGATTCGTGCCGCGCGGACCCCGAGCGGCGCAGGGCCACGACCGTGAGGTCGTCGTCCATCGTGCCGGGGACGGCGGCCAGGAGGCCCTCGATCCAGTCCTCGAGGGGTCCGTCGGTCGGGATGTCGGAGACCCCCGCGCGGAGCTGGTCGAACGACTCGTCGAGCAGCACGCCGCGCCGCTCGACCAGGCCGTCGGTGTAGAGGAGCAGGAGCTCGCCGGGCGCGAGCTGCACCCGATCGGTGCGGGCGTGACCGATGCCCGCACCGAGCAGCGGGCGTCCCGTGGGGGGCTGCGTCGTGGTGCCGTCGGCACGCACGACGAGCGGCGGCGGGTGCCCCGCGTTGGCCAGCTCGACCTCGCCCGTGGCGTTGTCGATGACCGCCATGATCACGGTGGCCGTCTGGCCCGCGAGCATGCGGGCCACGAAGCGGTCGAGACGGTCGAGGGTCTCGGCGGGGGAGTGTCCGTCGACGGCGTAGGCCCGCAGGGACGTGCGCACCTGGGCCATCGCCGCGGCTGCGGCGACGCCGTGCCCGGCGACGTCGCCGACCGTCACCGCGACGCGTCCGTCCGGGAGCGCGAAGACGTCCCACCAGTCGCCGCCGAGCTGGATGTCGGCGGCGGGGCGGTACCGGGCCAGCAGGTCGAAGTCGGCGAGCTCGGGGGTCTCGGCGGGCACGAGCGAGCGCTGCAGCGACTCCGCGACGGCCACGTGCTCGCGCGATCGGCGGACGAGCTCGTGGGAGACCGTGCTGCGGAGCTGGTCGGCGACCTCGAGCTGCCACGGGAGCCAGGGGTCGCTCCGGTCGCGCACGATCTCGCGCCACCGCTCGAACGACTTGCGCGGACTGAGGCGGACGTCCGGGCCCTCGGCCGCGGCGAGCTCCTTGTTGCGCGGGTCACCGCCCCAGTCGACGACGTGGACCTGGGCGGGACGGACCCACATCATCCAGCGGTCGGCGCTGTTGCTGATGACGAGCGCACCCGCAGCCGTCTCGGACTGGGCGGCGAGCGTGGGATCGAGATCGACGAGGTGGTTCGACGACGTCGCGGCGCCCGTGCCGGACCGAAGCAGCTCCGCGATCCGGTGCAGCGCGGCGGGCTCCGGCACGCGACCGGCCGTCAGCAGTCGCCCGTTGACCCAGATCGCCGCACCGGTGGCGCCGACGAGGTCGAGCGTCACGGAGTCGGCGATCAGCGCGTCGTGGACGGGGCGCAGGTCGGCGCCGATCCGGGTCACGAGGGCCGACAGCTCCGTCGTGGCCCGGAGCTGGTCGAGGCGTCGGTCGGCGCGCTGGCGGTCGTCGATCAGCTGCGACCC
>JAHEXN010000064.1:11612-13133 GCA_023252095.1 Actinomycetes bacterium
GAACGAGACGTGGTGCGGCCCGGAGTAGTGGTGGCACGCCACGAGGCCCCACAGCTCGCCGTCGCTGATCATCGAGACCGACATCGAGGCCGTGACCCCCATGTTGCTGAGGTACTCGACGTGGATCGGCGAGACGCTGCGCAGTGTGGAGTGGGACAGGTCCAGAGGGGCGCCGGTCGCGGCGTCGAGCACGGGGTCGAGGGGCACGGGCGTGTAGCCGATGTCGGCGATCAGGCGTGTCCAGTTGACGGTGTAGAGCCGGCGGGCCTGGGCGGGGATGTCGGTCGCGGGGTAGTGCAGGCCGTGGAAGGAGTTCAGGTCGGGGCGCTTGTCCTCCGCCACGACCTCGCCGTTCCACTGCGCGTCGAAGCGGTAGACCATGACGCGGTCGAAGCCCGTGAGGGTGCGGATCTCGGCGGCGAGCTGGTCGCAGAGCTCCGCGACCGAGCGGGTCTGGGTCAGCCGTCCGACGGCGGTCCGTGCTGTGCGGTACGAGACGACCTGCCCGGCACCGCCGACCGGCTCGAGCTCGACCACGATGCGATCACCGGAGTGGTGCACGACGAGATCGACTGCCGCGCGGCCGAGCAGGCCCGGCCCGGGCACGCGGACCCGCTGGGCGACGAACAGGTGCTCGTCGGCGACCGCCTGGCGCACCGCAGCCGCGGCCTCGCGGCCGATCACGTCGTGCAGCACCTGGCCGCGGACGTCGGTGACCGTGCGGCCGAGCATCTCGGCGACGTTCGCCGAGACGATCTCGACGCGTTCGGCGAGGTCGAGCGCCAGCAGGAGGCCGTGGGGCTGGATCGCGCCGGGGACGTGGATCGGCTCACGGTCGCACGTCGAGAGGCTCGCGGTCTCGTACGCGGGGGTGTGGTCCGACAGGGGGAGCGTCACGGGAACCCTTCGAGGGAGTGGTCCGCCTGGGTGCTCAACCGGTGAATCGATCCTAGGGGGTGGGTCGGACGCAGGTCACGCACCGCGCGCGGGTGGGGCCCGTCAGGGAAGGATGGAGTCGACGTAGCCGCCGTCGACCCGGACCGCCGCGCCCGTCGTGGCCGAGGCGAGCGGAGAGGCCAGGTAGGTCACGAGGTTCGCGATCTCCTCCGGCTCGATCAGGCGCTGCAGCAGCGAGGCGGGACGGTGCTTGATCATGAACTCGCGCTGGGCCTCGTCCCACGAGAGGTCGTCACCGACGAGCTGGCGCACGAAGTCCTCGACACCGCCCGTGTGCGTCGGCCCGGCGATGACGGAGTTGACCGTGACGCCCGTGCCGGCGGCCTCCTTGGCGAAGCCACGGGAGACCGCGAGGAGTGCGGTCTTGCTCGTGCCGTAGTGGATCATCTCGGCCGGGATCGCGACCGCGGAGTCGCTGGCGATGTTCTGCACCCGGCCCCAGCCTCGCGCGACCATGCCGGGCAGGTAGCTGCGGATCAGCCGCACCGCGGTGATGACGTTGACGTCGAGGTAGCGGCGCCACTCCTCGTCCTCGATCTCGAGGGCGGGCCGAGCCTCGAAGAT
>JAHEXN010000065.1 GCA_023252095.1 Actinomycetes bacterium
CTCGTCGCACCGATCTACCGCGTGTTCCCGGGACCGCAGACCCTGCTCGTGGTCCAGGTCCTTCTCGTGGCGTGGGCGCTCTACGTCGTGACGGCGCTCGCCGTGCGGCGGCTCGGTTCCACGACGGGAACGGTGCTGGGCGTGTTGTGCGCGACCTCCTTCGGGGTGCAGTCCGCGATCGACGCCGAGTTCCACGAGGTCGCCTTCGCGGCACCGCTGCTGGCGCTGGCCGGTGCAGCGTGGGTCGAGCGCCGCTACACGGCCGTCGCGGCCTGGTCGGTGCCGCTCGTGCTCGTCAAGGAGGACCTCGGCATCACCGTCATGGCGGTGGGCGCGCTGCTCTGGTGGGTGGGGGAGCGGCGGCTCGGTGCGGTGACCGCCGTCGCGGGTCTCGTCGGCTTCCTCGTCGCGGTCCTCGTGGTGCTGCCGGCCTTCAACGACGCCGGGGCGTATGCGTACACCAGCAACCTCGGGGGCGAGGCCGGGCTGCTCGAGACGGTGCTGGCCGAGCCCGGCACCAAGCTGGGTGCGCTGGTCCTGACCTTCGCGATCACGGGCCTCGCGGCGTTGTGGTCGCCGTGGGCGCTCGTCGTCGTCCCGACGTTCCTCTGGCGGTTTGCCGGCGACGTGCCGACGTACTGGGGCATCGAGTGGCACTACTCGCTCGTGCTGATGCCGATCGTGTTCTGCGCGGCCGTCGAGGCGGTCGACCGCCGGCCTCGGCTGCGGTGGCTCGTGCCGGTCGGCGTGGGGGTCTCGGTCGTCCTCCTCGTCGGTTCTCCGCTCAGCGAGCTGGCCGATCCGGAGACGTACCGTGACACCCCTCGCGCCGCCGCGGCCGTCGAGGCGATCGACCTGATCCCCGACGGCGCGTCGGTCGAGACCGACATTGCCCTGCTCAGCCACGTCGTGACCGATCATCGGGCCTACTGGACCGGCACGATCGGCGACGTCACGCCCGAGTACGTCCTGTTCGACACGGGGGTCGGGATCGGCTCACCCCTCGAGCCGACGACCTGGGCCCAGACGGTGCACGGGGGGCAGTGGGTCACGCTCTACTCCGAGGACGGGATCGTCCTGGCGAAGCGGGAGTGAGCCTCCTCAGGGGTGGGTCATGCTCATGACGTCGAGGGCCGTGTCGAGCTGCTCCTCGGTGAGGTCGCCGCGCTCGACGTAGCCCTCCTGCAGCACGACCTCGCGGATCGTCTTGCGCTCCTTGACCGCGATCTTGGCGACCTTGGCGGCGTTCTCGTAGCCGATGTGACGGTTGAGCGGCGTGACGACCGAGGGGCTCGACTCGGCGAGCTCGAGGCAGCGCTCCTCGTTGGCGGTGATGCCGTCGATGCAGCGGTCGGCCAGCACGCGGGAGGCGTTGCCGATCAGACGGATCGACTCCAGGATGTTGCGGCCGATCACGGGGAGCATGACGTTGAGCTCGAAGGAGCCCGAGGCGCCGGCGGTGGCGATCGTCGCGTCGTTGCCGATGACCTGCGCCGCGACCATCAGCGTGGCCTCCGGCAGGACCGGGTTGACCTTGCCGGGCATGATGCTCGAGCCGGGCTGCAGGTCGGGCAGGTTGATCTCACCGAGGCCGGTGCGGGGGCCCGAGCCCATCCAGCGCAGGTCGTTGCAGATCTTGGTGAGGCTGACCGCGATGGTCCTGAGCTGGCCCGAGAGCTCGACCAGCCCGTCGCGGGCGCTCTGCGCCTCGAAGTGGTCGGTGGCCTCGGTGATGGGCAGCCCCGTGCGCTCGGCGAGGAGCTCGATGACGCGCTGCGGGAAGCCGATCGGCGTGTTGATGCCGGTGCCGACCGCGGTGCCGCCGAGCGGGACCTCGGCCGCCGCGGGCAGGGCCGACTCGACGCGGCCGATGCCCTTGCGGATCTGGGCCGCGTAGCCGGCGAACTCCTGGCCGAGCGTGACGGGCGTGGCGTCCATCAGGTGAGTGCGGCCGGACTTCACGACCTGTGCGAACTCGGTGGCTTTGCGCTCCAGGCTCTGCGCGAGGTGGTCGAGCGCCGGGACGAGCTCGTTCGTCGCGGACGCCGTCGCGGCGACGTGGATCGAGGTCGGGAACACGTCGTTGCTCGACTGGGAGGCGTTGACGTGGTCGTTGGGGTGCACCTCGCGACCCAGGGAACGGGTGGCCAGCGTCGCGAGCACCTCGTTGGCGTTCATGTTGCTCGAGGTGCCGGAGCCGGTCTGGAACACGTCGATCGGGAACTGGTCGTCGTGGACGCCGGAGGCGACCTCGTCGGCCGCGGCGACGATGGCCTCGGCCAGGTCGGCCTCGAGGATGCCGAGCTCGGCGTTGGCCGAGGCGCACGCTGCCTTGATCTGGGCCAGGGCCTTGATCTGGGCGGACTCGATGGGCGTGCCGGAGATCGGGAAGTTCTCGACGGCGCGCTGCGTCTGGGCTCGCCAGAGAGCGTCGGCCGGGACCCGGACCTCGCCCATGGTGTCGTGCTCGATGCGGTACTCAGTCATGAGGCGCACCTTACTCAACCGCTGCGGCGCCGCCCGGAGAGGATCCAGTACGTCTCGTCGCGGCCCTGCAGGAGCACCGGCACCGCGGTGCCGGTGACGTCCTCGAGGTGCTCCGCGAGAGCCTGGCGGAGCGGGGCGGAGTCGGCCATCGACCACACCGCCAGGACCCCACCTGGGCGCAGCGCCCCGGCACATCTCGCGATCGAGTCGGCGCCATAGAGCGCATGGTTGCCGGGATGGACGAGGAAGTCCGGCCCGTTGTCGACGTCCAGGCAGATCGCGTCGAGGCCTGAGGCGGGGAGCGCCTCGACGACTGCGGCGACGTCGTCGACGACGATCTGGAGCCGGGGGTCGTCGAGCGGACCGGCACCCGCCCCGGCGGCGACGGCTCGCACGACCTCGGGGTGCAGCTCGGCCACGACGACTCGCGTGGCGCCCCCGTCGAGCAGGGCGCGGGCGGTGTACCCCAGGCCGAGACCACCGACGAGGACCTCGCGCGCACCGGCCTCCAGGACGTGCTCGGCCAGGACCCGCTCGGAGCTCGTCTCGACGTCGTCCATCACGAACACGCCGTTCACCCGCAGCTCCGTGGCTCCGTCCGCTCGTCTGCTCACCACGACTTCGTCCATGGATTTCAGCCTACGAGCCCCAGATGGGTGCATCAGGCAACGGGTGTTTTCAGAAAGTTCGGTCGAATGCGGCGATTTGCTTGCGAGGGCAGTGTGGCGTGGGACACACTCTGGCCACGACATGTGACGCCGGTCACGTGCCGAGGGAGAGGTGGGACTCCGGACGTGTTGAGCGTGAAGAATCTCGAGGTCGTCTACGACGACGTCGTTCTGGCTGCGCGGGGGGTCTCCCTGGAGGTGCCCGACGGCAAGATCGTCGCCCTGCTCGGGGCCAACGGTTCGGGCAAGACGACGGTCCTGCGGGCACTGTCCGGGATGCTCGACATCCACGAGGGCTCGATCCGCAAGGGCGCGGTGTACCTGGGCGACGAGGACGTCAGCCACCTGAGCCCCACGGCGCTCGCCAAGCGCGGCGTGCGGCACGTGCTCGAGGGCCGGCGGGTCTTCAAGGAGCTCAGCGTCGAGGAGAACCTCCGCGTCGGGGCGCATGTCGCGCGCAAGGACCTCAAGACCAACCTGGCCCGGGTCTACGACCTGTTCCCCCGCCTGCAGGAGCGGCGCTCCGGTCAGGCCGGCTACCTCTCGGGCGGCGAGCAGCAGATGCTCGCGATCGGGCGGTCGATGATGTCCGACCCCCGCTTCCTGCTGCTCGACGAGCCGAGCCTGGGGCTCGCGCCGCTCGTCGTCGCGCAGATCCGCGACATCATCGTCGAGATCAACGCCCAGGGCACCGGGGTGCTGCTGGTCGAGCAGAACGCCACGATGGCGCTCCAGATCGCCCACCACGGCTACGTCGCCGAGACGGGCCGCATCGTGATGGACCGGCCGGCGGCCCAGCTGCTCGCCGACGACGACATCCGCGAGTTCTACCTGGGCCTCGGTGCCGAGGGCGACCGCACGAGCTACCGCGACCTCAAGCACTACCGACGTCGCAAGAGGTGGGCGTCATGACGAGCGCGGTCGAGGCCCCCGTGGGCGGGGCGCACGCGGCGTCGCGCGAACCGGTGCTGAAGGTCGAGGACGTCCAGCTGAAGTTCGGCCAGGTCACGGCGATCGACGGCGTGAGCTTCGACGTGCTTCCCGACGAGCTGTTCGCGGTCATCGGACCGAACGGCGCCGGCAAGACCTCGATCTTCAACGTGATCTCGGGCGTCTACCGCCCGCAGAAGGGTCGCCTGACGCTCGACGGCAAGCGCCTCGACGGCGCGCGTCCCGCGGCGATCGCCCGTCGTGGCGTGGCCCGCACGTTCCAGAACATCGAGCTGTTCGCCAACCTCACGGTCATCGACAACCTGATGCTGGGGCGGCACCAGCACATCCGCTACGGCACGCTCGCGGCGATGGCCTGGCTCGGTCGGGCCCGCAAGCAGGAGCTTCTCCACCGCCGAGCCGTGGAGGAGATCGTCGACTTCCTGGGACTCGCCGCCTGGCGCGCGATGCCGGTCGGCCTGCTGCCGTACGGCGTCCAGAAGCGCGTCGAGCTGGGACGCGCCCTGGCGATGGAACCCCGCCTGCTGCTGCTCGACGAGCCCGTGGCCGGCATGAACCTGGAGGAGACCGAGGACATGGCACGGTTCATCTCCGACATCCGCGGCGAGCTGGGGGTCTCGATGATCATGGTCGAGCACGACATGGGCCTGGTCATGGACCTGGCCGACCGCGTCATGGTGCTCGACTTCGGGGTCCCGGTCACGACCGGCACGCCGGCCGAGGTGCAGCGCGACCCCCGGGTCGTCGCGGCCTACCTCGGCGGCGACCTCGACACCGTCCCGGACGCCCCGTCCGCCGACGCGACGCCGTCGGAGATCGCGGCCGAGGCCGAGCAGGTCCAGCCGTGACCGCGGTGCAGACGGCGCCCGACGCCGTCCACGTCGCCGACACGATCGTGACCCGCGTCCGCGACCGCGCCGAGCGTCATCCGCACGGCGTCGCGATGCGCCGCAAGGACTACGGCGTCTGGCAGGAGATCACGTGGGCCGAGTACTGGGACCTCGTCGTCACGGTCGGGCACGGACTCCTCGCCCTGGGCGTCGAGCCCGGTGACCGTGTCTCGATCCAGTCCGAGAACCGGCCCGAGTGGCTGATCCTCGATCTCGCCACGGTGGCCGTCCGCGGCACGACGGTGGGTCTCTACCCCACCAACCCTGCGGCCGAGGTCGGCTACCTGCTGGGTCACAGCGGCGCGAAGGTGCACCTCGCGGAGGACCAGGAGCAGCTCGACAAGGCCCTCGACGTCGCGGACCAGACCCCGGACCTCCAGCACCTCGTCCACCTCGAGACCCGCGGCATCGTGGGCCGGTACGACGAGCCTCGACTGCGGTCGTGGACGAGCCTCGTGGAGCTGGGGCAGCAGCACCGCGCTGCGAACCCCGGTGCGGTCGAGGCCCTCATCGCCGCCGCCCAGCCTGACGACGTCATGACCCTCGTCTACACCTCGGGCACGACTGGCCCGCCCAAGGGCGGGATGCTCACCCTCGCCAACTGCGCGTTCGCGATGCACTCGGTGTTCGACCAGAGCAGCTTCGTCGACCCCGCACCGGGCGAGAAGGACCTCACGCTGTCGTACCTGCCGCTGTGCCACGTCGCCGAGCGGTTCTTCAGCACGTGGTTCAACGCGGGTGCCGGGGTGCAGACCAACTTCGCCGAGTCGATCGACACGGTGCCGGCCAACCTGCGCGAGATCCAGCCCACGTTGTTCTTCGCGGTGCCCCGGATCTGGGAGAAGCTGCTCGCCACGGCCCGCATCAAGCTCGACTCGGCCACCCGGGTCAAGCGGGCGTACGCGAAGTTCTGGCTGGGCCAGGCCGACCGCATCGGTGCCGTGCTGGTCGAGAACGGGGGCTCCCACACGACGAGCACCCGCATCCGGTACGCGATCGGGTGGCCGTTGTTCTTCCGGGCGCTGCAGAGCCGCCTCGGCCTGCGTCGCGTGCGCTACGCCTCGAGCGGCGCAGCCCCGATCGCGCCCGACGTGCTCCGGTTCTTCATGGGCATCGGCGTCAAGGTGCACGAGGTCTACGGCATGACCGAGAACTCGGCCGTCGCCACGGCCAACCGGCCCGGGCGGGTCAAGCTCGGCACGGTCGGCGAGCCGCTCGAGGGTGCCGAGGTCCGGCTCGACGAGGAGACCGGCGAGGTCCTGACCCGCCACCCCGCCGTGTTCGCGGGGTACTGGCGCAACCCCGAGGCCACCGCCCAGGCGATCGACGCCGACGGCTGGCTGCACACCGGCGACGTCGGCACGTGGGTCGACGGCACGCACCTGGCCATCACCGACCGCATGAAGGACATCATCATCACCTCGGGCGGCAAGAACGTCTCGCCCTCGGAGATCGAGAACGCCCTCAAGGCCTCGCCCTTCATCAAGGAGGCCGTCGTCGTCGGCGACGGCCGCAAGTACCTGACGGCGCTGATCGGCATCGAGCTCGACACGGTCGGGGAGTGGGCGCAGCGTCGTGGCCTGGGGTTCACGACCTACCACGACCTCAGCGACAAGCCCGAGGTCCACGAGCTCGTCAAGGGCATCGTGAAGGAGGTCAACGAGCAGTTCTCGAACGTCGAGAAGCTCAAGGACTTCGGCGTCCTGCCCAAGGAGCTCGACCACGAGGACAGTGAGCTCACCGCGACCCAGAAGGTCAAGCGGTCGGCCATCAACCAGCTCTTCGGCGACCTGATCGCCGACATGTACCGCACCAGCTCAGAGGGGGGAGGACAGTCGTGACCGGGTTCCTGACAGCGGTCTCCGGAGGGCTGGGGCAGGGCGCGATCTACGTCCTGCTGGCCCTCGGGTTCGTCATCATCTACAAGTCCATGAAGGTCGTGAGCTTCGCACAGCCGGCGTTCATGATGGCCGGCGCGATCCTCGTGAGCTACCTGACGCCGCGGTTCGGCTTCGCCGGAGCGGTCATCGTGGGCGTCATCGGGATCGGCCTGGTGGCCCTGGCGGTCGAGCGCGTCGCGATCCGACCCATGGTCGGCAAGGCCGTGTTCGTCATCGCGATCATCACGATCGGCGTCGACATCGTGGTGCGCGTCGTCGCGGGTGCCTTCGTCGGCACCGACCCGCTCCTCGTGGGTGACCCATGGGGTCTCGAGACCGTCTCGATCGGCGACGTGCAGGTGCAGCAGCGCCACATCGCGGCGCTCATCGCGATGATCGTCGTGGTCGTCGCCCTCATGCTGTTCTTCCGTCTCAGCTCGACGGGGCTCGCGATGCGGGCCGCGGCGCTCGACCAGGAGGCCGCCATGGCCCAGGGAGTCAGCGTCGGCGCCGTCTTCGCCCTGTCCTGGGCCCTCGCAGGCGGATTGGCCGCCCTGGCGGGGGTCTTCGCCGCAGCTGGCAACCCGATCGACCAGACGTTCTGGGTCGTGGCGCTCGCGGCGCTACCGGTCATCATCGTGGGCGGGCTCGACTCGCTCGGGGGAGCGGTCGTGGCCGGCCTGCTCGTCGGTGTCGTCGAGTCGCTGGTGCGCGCGTACCACAGCGACCTCTTCCCGAACCTGGCCACGAACACCGGGACGCTCGCCCCGTACGTCCTGATGATGGTGGTCCTCCTGGTGAGACCGCATGGTCTCTTCGGCACGAAGGAGGTTGAACGGGTATGACCATGATCTCCCCCGATCAGCGTCCCCAGGGCGCCGAGAGGCGTCTCGAGAAGGGCTCCGAGACCCCGACCGCGAAGCGCTCGCGCCGCGTCTGGGGTCGTCCCGACCTCTACACCTCGTACCGCCAGGACATGGCGATGCTCAACACGCGGCCGAAGCAGCTCGGCGTGCTGGCGATCGTGGTCGTCGCCGCGCTGCTCCCGTTCGTGACGTCCGACGACCTGCTCAAGATCCTCGGCACCGGTCTGGTGCTGTCGATCGGCGCGATCGGCCTCAACATCCTGGTGGGCTACGCGGGTCAGGTCTCGCTCGGCCACGCGTTCTTCGTGGGGGTCGGCGCCTACGCCGCCTCGGCGCTCGCCGGGGATCCGGAGGGTCGGTACCTGGGCTTCGGCGTCGACATCGTCCCGGTGTGGATCCTGGGCGGCGGGATCGCCGCCGCCGTGGCCGGAGCCCTCGTGGCCCCGATCGCGACGCGCCTGCGCGGGCTCTATCTCGCGATCGTGACCCTGGGCCTGGTCGTGATCGGCGGCTACATCTTCACCGAGTGGCGCGATCTCTCCGGCGGCGCGCAGGTCGGACGCGACGCTCCCCAGCCGGTCTTCCTCGGCTCCGAGCTGACGATCGACGGCGCCTACACGCAGGAGCAGAAGCTGTACTGGCTCTTCCTCGTCGTGCTCGTGATCTCGGCCGTCCTGGCCCGCAACATCGCCCGCTCACGCGTGGGCCGAGCCCTGGCGGCGGTCCGTGACCGCGACGTCGCGGCGGGAGTCATGGGGGTCGAGCTGGGGCGCTACAAGCTCATCGCGTTCGTGCTCTCGTCGTTCTTCGCCGGGGTCTGCGGCTTGCTGCTCTTCGTCGCCAACGGGGTCTTCGGCCCGGAGCGCTTCACGTTGCTGCTCTCGGTGCAGTTCATCGCGATGGTGCTGATCGGCGGGGTCGCCACGGTCTCGGGCTCGATCATGGGCGCGATGCTCATCGCGCTCCTGCCACGCATCTCGGCCGAGCTGCCGTCGTTCCTGCCGTTCATCACGTCGGCGGCGAACGAGCACCCGAACATCTTCGAGGTCGAGATCGCGATCTACGGCTCGCTGATCGTGATCTTCCTGCTGTTCGAGCCCCGAGGTCTCTTCGGGATCTGGGTCCGGATCCGGACCTACTGGAAAAGCTTCCCCTTCTCCTACTGAGTCGGGGCGAGTCAAAGATGGAGGAATCTGCATGAACCGAACAATCCGACGGCTCTCCGTGGCCGCCGTGGTCTCGGCCCTCGTCCTGACCGCCTGCGGGCGTGGGGGCGACGACGACAAGGCCGATGGCGACGGCTCGGTCGGGCCCGGTGTGACCGAGGAGCCGTGTCCCGACGCGGTCGACGAGACCAAGGGCTGCATCTACCTGGGCACGATCAGCGACCTGACCGGTCCCTTCAAGGGCGTCGGCGTTCCGCTGACGGCCGGCGGTGCCGCGTTCTGGAAGTACGTCAACGAGAACGGGGGCGTCGGCGGCTACGAGGTCAACGTGACCGAGTTCGTCCGCGACAACGCCTACAACCCCGAGACGCACCAGCAGGTGTACTCCGAGATCAAGGACGAGGTCCTGGCGATGGCCCAGTCCCTCGGCACCGTGGCGACGGAGTCGATGCTGATGGACGCGGACGCCAAGGAGCTGCTGGTCGTCCCGGCCACGCTCGGCTCGAACTGGTACTTCGAGGACCGGGTCCTCGAGATCGGCACGAGCTACTGCGCCGAGGCCATGAACGCGGTCGACTACGGCGTCGACGAGCTCGACGCCGACAGCATCGCTGCGGTGCACTTCCCCGGCGACTACGGCGACGACGCGATGGTCGGCGCCCGGATCGCCGCCAAGGAGCGTGACGCCGAGTTCACCGACATCCAGACCGGCCCCGGTGCCGACCAGCAGGCCGCTGCCGTCAAGGCGGTCGTCGACTCCGGCGCCGACCTCGTCGTGCTCTCGACGGGCCCGCTCGAGGTCGCCGCGATCGTGGGCGGAGCGGTCCAGGCCGGTTTCAAGGGCAAGTTCGTCGGCTCGATCCCGACCTGGAACGGTGCCCTGCTGCAGTCGCCGGCCGCGCCGGCCCTGCAGGCGTCGTACATGTGGGCGACGTCGTTCCCGCTCTGGGACACCGACAGCCCCGGCTTCGAGGCCATGCGTGCCGCGAACGGTGATCAGACGCCGAACGACTACTTCGCGCTCGGCTGGACCGGTGGCTACATCATGAAGGCCGTGCTGGAGCAGGCGATCGAGGACGACGACCTGTCGCGCGCTCACCTGCTGGACGTCGCGACGTCGCTCACGGAGGTCGACAGCGAGGGGATGCTGCCCGAGGGCAGCGCCAACTACGCGGGCGACGTCAACGAGCAGGCGGTCCGCTCGAGCAACTTCGGTGTGCCGACGCCGGGCACGAGCACGGGCATCGGTCCGTCGGTCGAGGACTACACCGGACCGACCGCTGAGGGCTACGACTTCAAGGAGGCGTGCTTCCTCCAGAAGTAGCTCCACCACTGCGGCCGCGGTGCGCCCCCCGGGCGTCCCGCGGCCGTGGTGTGTCCGCCCGCGAGGCGCGGCACCAGATCCCTGGGCGGTGGATCCACCACCGAATGACCGCGATGCGGGGTGGACGGGTGGCTCCACCACCGAATGCGCGCGCTTGAGGTGGTGGATCCACCGCTCGTGGTGCGCCTGGCCGCTTTCGGTGGTGGATCCACCGCCCCGGCGAGAGGAGGGGCGAGATTCGGTCAGCGATGGGTCCTAGCGTGCGGGCATGAGCACCCACCACGCCCTCGACTACGTCGAGATCCCGTTTCCCGACCTCGCCGCGGCCAAGGCCTTCTACGGCTCGGCCTTCGGATGGACCTTCACCGACTACGGCGACGCCTACGTCGGCTTCTCGTCGACCGGCGGTGACGAGGACGGTGGCTTCGACCCGACCGGCACGCCACACGCGGGAGGCCCGCTGGTGCAGGTCTACTCCGACGACCTCGAGGCCACGGCAGCCGCGGTCCGCGACGCCGGCGGCACGGTGACGGTCGAGCCGTTCTCGTTCCCCGGCGGTCGACGCTTCCACTTCACGGACCCGGCCGGCAACGAGCTCGGCGCCTGGTCGAGGGCGTAGCCACCCGGTTCACCGGCCGTCGGGCGTGAGGACCGGGGATGATGCACTCGGGCAGCCCTGGCTACCGCGATGCATCATCTCCGGTCCATCCCGGCACCCGGCACGGCCGAAGGTGCCGCGGCCCACCGCGTCCGGTCCATGCCGCTTGTCGGAGACCCGTGCCGAGCGGAAGGTCCAGCGCCCCCGGACTCAGCCCTCGCCCCGCGCTCGCTCCATGTCCGCAGCAAGGGCGGGGTTCGAGTACGGCCCGGGAGCCCGGAGGTGGTCGATCACGTTCCGCACCGACTCCGGGTCCTTGTCCTGGCTGAGCTTGGCCTTGACGTCGAACCGCGCCACGGGGATCCGCAGGCCCACCGTGCCCCGCGCCACGGGTGCGCCCCAGTCGCGGTCGAGCCACATCGGCTGGTCGACGTGCTGCTCGAAGTGGGCCACCAGTGCCACGAGCGTCTCGAGGTTCTCCTCCGGCGTCAGCACCTGTGGCACGCCCCAGAGATGAGCCACGGTGAAGTTCCAGGTCGGGGCCCTCGAGGCCCCGGGGGAGTACCAGCTCGGCGAGACGTAGCCGTGGTGGCCCTGCACGATCACGAGCACCTCCCGCCCCTCCGACGCGGCCGCGTCGAGCTCGTGGATCCGCTCGTCGGGGCGCCCGAGGTGCGTGAGCACGACCAGCTCGTCCGCGTGGTCCTCGAGCATGACGGGGTAGTGCGACGCGACCGGTCCGGCCGACGTGCTGCTCACGATCGTGGCGAACCCCTCGCGGGCCACGAGCTCGCGCACGAACCCGGGGTCGCCCACCGCGTGCTTCGGGTTGGGCCGCACCGTCAGGCTCGCGCGACCGTGTCGGTGATCGCGGCGATGAACGTGTCCCACAGCTGCGGGGGAAGGTCGTGCGCCATGCCCTCGACCATCCGCAGCTCGGCCCCGGGGATGGCATCGGCCGTGGCGCGCCCGCCGGACGGGTGGACGAGCCGGTCGGCCGTGCCGTGCACGACGGTGGCCGGGACCGCGAGCTCGCGCAGCGCAGCCGTGCGATCGGGCTGGGTCAGGATCGCCATCATCTGGCGCACCACCCCGCTCGCGCTGTAGCCGCGGTCGTACGTGATCTCGGCCCGAAGGCGGGCAGCCTCTGGATCGGCCGGGAAGGCCGGGGAGCCGATCAGCGTCGACGACTCCAGGGACCGCTCGATGTAGGCGTCGCGCGTGGGCCGGGTGCGCTTCAGCAGGTGGGGGATCAGCCGGGGGTCCTGCCACCCCACGGTGCGCCGACCTGTCGTCGACATGATCGACGTGAGGCTGAGCACGCGGTCGGGCTCCTCGATCGCCAGGGTCTGCGCGACCATGCCGCCCATCGAGACGCCCACGACGTGCGCGGCCTCGATCCCCAGCGCGTCGAGCAGGCCCGCGGCGTCGCCGGCGAGGTCGCTGATCGAGTACGGCGCGCGCACCGCGAGGTCGACCGGACCGAGCTTGAGCGGAGGCACACCCAGGAACGCCCGCACCAGGTCGGTGCGCCCCATCGTGTGCTGACGCACCTTGGTGGACCGCCCGGTGTCGCGGTTGTCGTAGCGGATCACGAAGAAGCCGCGCTCGGCGAGCCGGGTGCACAGCTCGTCGTCCCACCACCCCATCGGACCACTGAGGCCCATGATCATCAGGATCGCCGGGTCGCCCTGGTCGCCGAACGTCTGGTGACAGAGGTCGATGCCCGAGGGCAGGCTGGCGAACAGCTCGTCGGAGACCGTGACGGACGAGGTGGTCATGGCGGCGGCCCTTCCCGGGATCTGGAGCGGCTCAGTGCTCGTAGTCGATGGTCGAGTACGCCTTGAGCTTCGAGAGCTTGTGCTCACTGTGGATCTTGCGGATCGTGCCACTGCGGGACCGCATCACGAGCGACTCGGTGATCGCGGCGCCCTTGGTGTAGCGGACGCCGGCGAGCAGGTCGCCGTCGGTGATGCCGGTCGCGACGAAGAAGCAGTCGTCGGCCGTGACGAGGTCGTCGGTGTGCAGGATGCGGTCAAGGTCGTGGCCGGCGTCGATCGCCCGCTGGCGCTCGTCGTCGTCCTTGGGCCACAGGCGCGTCTGGAGCACGCCGCCCAGGGCCTTCATGGCGCACGCCGTGATGATGCCCTCGGGCGTGCCGCCGATGCCGACCATGAGGTCGACGCCCGTGTCGGGACGCGCGGCGCTGATCGCGCTGGCGACGTCGCCGTCGGTGATGAACTTG
>JAHEXN010000307.1 GCA_023252095.1 Actinomycetes bacterium
TCTGGGGCTTCGCGATGGCCGCGTTCGGCCCGGAGATCTTTCCGTACCTGGTGATCCAGGCGATCCTGGGGATCTGGTTGCTGGAGAGCGTCAACTACCTGGAGCACTACGGCATGAAGCGCGCCAAGCTCGCCTCGGGCCGCTACGAGCGCGTCAACCCGTCGCACTCGTGGAACAGCAACAACATCGGCACCAACGTGCTGCTCTACCACCTGCAGCGCCACAGCGACCACCACGCCAACCCGACCCGCCGCTACCAGGCGCTGCGCGACTTCAAGCAGGCCCCCGTCCTGCCCACCGGCTACGCCGGCATGATCGTCGCGACCTGGGTGCCGCAGATCTGGCGCCGCGTCATGGACGAACGCGTCCTGTCGCACTACGACGGCGACATCACCCGCGCCAACGTTCACCCGCGCCTCAAGGAGAAGTACTTCGCGAAGTACGGTGCCGCGGGGGCGACCGGCGAGAAGGTGGCGGTCTGACATGGCGAAGTTCATCTGCCCCAACTGCGAGTTCGTCTACGACGAGACCACCGGCATCCCCCGCGAGGGGTGGCCCGCGGGCACCCCCTTCGACCAGATCGACCCCGACTGGACCTGCCCCGACTGCGGCGTCCGTGAACAGGTCGACTTCCTGCCCATCGAGGACTTCGTCCGCAATGATCAGGACGGCAACGTCATCAGCCACGAGACCCGCGAACAAGCCCTCGCCCGCCAGAAAGCCGAGCTGCAGCGGGAGAACCAGAAGGAGCAGGCGTGAAGATCTGGGAGTGCCAGCAGTGCGGCTTCATCTACGACGAAGCCCAAGGCTGGGAAGAAGAAGGCTTCCCACCCGGCACGACGTGGGAGGACATCCCCGACGACTGGACCTGCCCCGACTGCGGCGCCGCCAAGGCCGACTTCACCATGACCCAGGTCGCCTGAGTCAGAGACCCGTCTTGCCGTCGGCCCAGTAGGGCTGGGTGCGGATGCTGCGGCGGTCGATCGGCGAGAGGTCCAGGAGGACCCGGCGCTGGCGCTGGATCGACTGGCCGTGGCCCGCGAGGTAGACCGTGGTCGAGACGTCGAGCTCGCCCGCGTGCTGCTGCAGCCAGGCCTCGGCGTCGAGACCGTGGGCACGGGTGCGGGCCACGACGGTGGCCGCGGGCACGAGCTCCCGCGTGGCCTCGACGTCACCGGGCTCGACCTCGAGCAGCGCCGCGAACGGCTGGTCCTCGAGCGCGCACCGGTCGCCGAAGGCCATGACGAGGCTGATGACGGTGGCGTCACCCACGACCAGGACGGGGTTGTCACCGTCCTCCCAGCGGAAGTTCTTCTTCGACCCCCACTGACACACCGGCACCGGGTCGCCCTCGGACCAGCCGAGGATCAGCTCCTCGCCAGGGCCGGACCCGTGCCGGTGGACGATGATCGACAGCTCACCGCTCGCGGCGTCGATCCGCGCCGGCGTGTAGTGCCGGAACTCGGTGCGACTCGTGCGGAAGGCCGTGGAGTCGCCGGGCACGAACGTGGCCTCCCGGAAGTCGTCGGACCCGAGCACGAGCTCGATGAGCCCGTGCCCGAGGTCGCGACGACGTACGAGGGTCGCGGCGTGCGCCGACTTCATGACCTGGTCGGCCAGGAAGCCTGGCGTACGGAGCGCCATGGGTCAGAGCAGTCCCTGAGCGGCGGTCGTGAACCGGGTCAGCAGGTCGGCCGCCGTCTGGTAGGTCGGCGGGTAGACCGAGGTCCACGGCGTGTACGCGTCGTTCTGCGCGGCCGTGATCTTCGCGAACACGGGCTGCGCCTTCAGCGCCTGCACGCCGGCCTCACCCTGACGGTCGTCGACCAGCACGAGATCGGCGTTGTACTTGTCGGCGTCCTCCCAGCTGAGGGTCTCGAAGTAGCCCTGCGCGTCCGGGTTGTCCGGGATCGTGATCGGCAGGCCGAGGGTCTCGGTCCAGTAGTTGAGGTCCTGCGAGACGGCGGGGTTGGAGACATAGAAGCTGTCGACCGAGCCCGAGACCGCGAGCGCGGTCTTGCCGGCCGCGGTGAGCTGCTCGCCCAGGGTCTTCGCGGCGGCCGAGGCCTCGTCGAACGCGGCCTTGCCGGCCGTGACCTCGTCGCTGTCGAGATCCGCACCGAGGTCCTCGGCGAGGTCCTGCACGGCCTCGATCTGGCCGGGGAGGTCGAGGCCGTCGTAGCTCGCGACGACGATGTCCCACTGCTTGCCGAGGCTGTCGTGGATCGGCTTGGACATGTACCAGTAGTCGCCCTTGATGTAGGTCGAGGTGATGATGAGATCGGGGTCGAGCGACGCGACCTTCTCCTCGTCGATGTCGCCGTAGTCACCGGCGCCCGTGACGTCCTCGACCGTGCTGGGGTCCAGGCCCTGAGCCTGGCTGTCGACGCCACCGTCGGGACCCTCGAGCGGACCGAACGTGCCGACGATGCGGTCGCCGAGCCCGAGCTGCGTCAACGCGGCGGCGATCGTGCTCTGGGCCACGATGCGCTTCGGGCCGCCGTCGGGCAGGTCGACGTCGATGCCGTCGGTCTGGTCGACGTTGCCGTCACCGGAGTCGGAGTCGGAGCCGCACGCGGCGAGGGGCAGGAGGAGGAGGGCGCCGACGACGGCGCCGGCGATGGAACGAGTCTTCATGTTGGGAAGGGTACCCTGAAATTGGCAAGGTTTACCTAACTGTTACCGCGTCGACTGCGTCACATCCCCATCAGCGGGTGCTGTCGGACGACGAACGGCCCGCCCCCGAGGGGGACGGGCCGTTCGTCTGGGTGCGGAGCAGGTCAGTGGTTGTGACCCGCGTGCGCGTCGCCCTCGTCCTCGGCCGGCTTCTCGGCCACGAGGGTCTCGGTCGTCAGCAGCATCGCCGTGATCGAGGCCGCGTTGGCGAGGGCCGAACGCGTGACCTTGACCGGGTCGAGGATGCCCTGCGCGAGCAGGTCGCCGTACTCGCCCGTGGCGCCGTTGTAGCCCTGGCCCGACTCGCGGACCTTGCTCACGACGACCTCGCCGGCGGCGCCGCCGTTGCGGGCGATCCACTCCAGCGGGGCGTCGGCACCCTTGCGGACGATGCGCACACCGAACGCCTCGTCGCCGGTCAGGCCGAGGTCACCCTCGAGCACCGCCACGGCGTGGACGAGAGCGGAGCCACCGCCGGGGACGATGCCCTCCTCGATGGCCGCGCGGGTTGCCGAGACGGCGTCCTCGATGCGGTGCTTCTTCTCCTTGAGCTCGACCTCGGTGGCCGCGCCGACCTGGATGACGCAGACGCCGCCAGCGAGCTTCGCGAGACGCTCCTGGAGCTTCTCCTTGTCCCAGTCGGAGTCGGAGAGGGCGATCTCGGCCTTGATCTGCGCCACGCGGCTGCTGACCTCGGCCGCGTCGTCGCCGCCCTCGACGATCGTGG
>JAHEXN010000066.1:0-5420 GCA_023252095.1 Actinomycetes bacterium
GCCTGGATAGATTGACGACAGCGCCTGACCGGTCCGTGGACCAGTGCACCCGAACGACCGAGGAGATCTGCCATCAGCACGTACGACGCCCGCAACCTGCTCGTCCTCGAAGGACTCGAGGCCGTCCGCAAGCGCCCGGGCATGTACATCGGCTCGACCGACACCCGCGGTCTGATGCACTGCCTGTGGGAGATCATCGACAACTCTGTCGACGAGGCTCTGGCCGGTTTCGGCACCAAGATCTCGGTCATCCTGCACGCCGACGGCTCGGTCGAGGTCCACGACAACGCCCGCGGCATCCCGGTCGACATCGAGCCGAAGACGGGTCTGACCGGCGTCGAGGTCGTGTTCACCA
Source organism: Actinomycetes bacterium (assembly GCA_023252095.1). Classification (GTDB taxonomy): domain Bacteria; phylum Actinomycetota; class Actinomycetes; order Propionibacteriales; family Nocardioidaceae; genus Aeromicrobium. The sequence goes on from JAHEXN010000066.1 coordinate 356, forward strand.
AGCTGCACGCCGGCGGCAAGTTCGGCGGCGGTGCGTACAACGCCTCCGGCGGCCTGCATGGCGTCGGCGCCGCGGTCGTCAATGCCCTCTCGGAGCGCCTCGACGTCGAGGTCGACAAGGGCGGCGCCACGTGGGCCCAGACCTTCCGCCGCGGCGCGCCGGAGGGCAGCCTCGAGAAGATCGCCAAGGTCGCCAAGGCCCGCACCGGGACCCGCGTGCGGTACTGGGCCGACCCCCAGATCTTCATCAAGGGCGCCAAGTTCTCCTACGAGGACCTCACGCGCCGGGCGCGCCAGACCGCGTTCCTCGTGCCGGGACTGGAGATCGCGATCCGCGACGAACGGGGCGAGGAGGTCGTCGAGGAGTCGTTCAAGCACGAGGGCGGCATCGCCGAGTTCGTCGAGTACCTCGCGGCCGACGAGCCCGTCACGACCGTGCTGCGCCTGCAGGGCGAGGGCACCTTCACCGAGACCGTCCCCATGCTCGACCCCAAGGGCCACATGACCCCGCAGGACGTCGACCGCACCCTGGGCGTCGACGTCGCGCTGCGCTGGGGCACGGGCTACGACACCGACGTGCGCTCGTTCGTCAACATCATCTCGACGCCCAAGGGTGGCACCCACGTCCAGGGCTTCGAGCGCGGCATGACCAAGACGTTCAACGAGGTGCTGCGCGGCACCCGGCTGCTCAAGAACGGCGACACCGACGTCATCAAGGACGACGTCCTGGAGGGCATCTCGGCCGTCGTCACGGTGCGTCTGGCCGAGCCCCAGTTCGAGGGTCAGACGAAGGAGGTCCTCGGCACGCCCGCGGTGACCCGCATCGTGCAGAAGGTCGTCTCCGACGAGCTCCGCAGCTTCCTGACCTCCACGCGCGGGGCCGAGAAGGCCGCGGCACGCCTCGTGATGGAGAAGGTCGTGGGTGCCTCGCGTACCCGGCTGATGGCGCGCCAGCAGCGCGACACCCAGCGCAGGAAGAACGCGCTCGAATCCAGTGCCCTGCCCGCCAAGCTCGCCGACTGTCGCAGCACCGACGTCGAACGCTCCGAGCTGTTCATCGTGGAGGGCGACTCCGCCCTCGGCACGGCCAAGAGCGCCCGCGACTCCGGGTTCCAGGCGCTCGTGCCGATCCGCGGCAAGATCCTCAACGTCCAGAAGGCGTCCATCGGCGACATGCTGAAGAACGCGGAGTGCTCCTCGATCATCCAGGTCGTCGGGGCCGGCTCGGGTCGCACGTTCGACCTCGACGCGGCACGCTACGGCCGCATCATCTTCATGGCCGACGCCGACTCCGACGGCGCCCACATCCGTTGCCTGCTCGCCACGTTGTTCTTCCGCTACATGCGCCCGCTGGTCGAGGCGGGGCGCGTGTACTCCGCCGTGCCCCCGCTGCACCGCATCGAGCTCTCGAACCCGAAGAAGGGGCAGGAGAAGTACCGGTACACGTACTCCGACCCCGAGCTGCAGCGCGCGCTCGACGAGCTGCGCAAGAAGAACGTCAGCTGGAAGGACCCAGTCCAGCGCTACAAGGGCCTCGGCGAGATGGACGCCGACCAGCTGGCCGAGACCACGATGGAGCCGCGGCACCGCACGCTGCGCCGTCTCACGGTCGACGACGCGGAGGAGGCCAGCGAGGTTTTCGAGCTCCTGATGGGCTCGGAGGTCGCGCCGCGCAAGGACTTCATCGTGGCGGGGGCCTACGAGCTCGACCCCGACCGCATCGACGCCTGAGCCGCGGAGGTCCGCGACAGGCGTGAGGCCTCGGCCGCGACCGCGAACGCCTGCGCGCGCTCGAGGTGCGGCCCACCCACGTCGACGGGCCCGTCCGGGCTGTGCACCGCGACCGAGGCGACGCCGAGGCGTCGCTGCAGCGGACCCTGTTCGACGGCGACCGACTGGTTCTTGCGGTGCGGCACGATGCTCGTGCGCCGGGTGATCCAGCCGTGACGCGAGACGACCGCGACGTCGTCGACGCCGATCCAGCGGTAGCGCCAGCCGATCGGGGCGAAGATCCAGCTCGCCCCGCTCGAGCGGCGGCGGTCCGCGATCTCCTCCATCGCACCGGGCACCAGCAGGTCGACGACGCGCTGCGCCAGCTGCGGGTCGGCGATCGGCAGCACGGTGGCCGCCTGGTCCTGGTCCTTGGCATCGCCCTTGCCGGCGGTGCCCGCGACCGACACGAGCACGCGGCGCCATCCCAGCTGTCGCCAGATGATCGGCTCGACGACGGCAACGCCCTGCACGCGGTCGAACGGGACGGTCTCCGACGTGCGGCTCAGCAGACCGCGCTCGATCCGGAGCCCGTGCTCGACGCGACTCAGTCGGTACCCCCACTGGTCGAGGACACGCCGCCCGACGATCTGGAACGCCCAGAAGCCGGCACCGACGACACCACCGAGGGCGGCGACGGGAGCCGCGAACCAGATCGAGGCGACCAGCGCGCCGACCGCGACGATGACGGCCCCCGCGAGGTCGAGCGACAGGAGCGTGCCCACGACGACGCGAGACGGTGGCACCTCGGCCACGACCTCGATCGCCTGTGCCTCGAACGGCGGGGGAGCGGCAGCGCCGGGTGGGCCGTCGTACGCGAGCACCTCACCGGTGGTGGCGGCGTGGGCACGCCGCAGGAGGAGCGCGCGCAGCTCGTTCGACCGGGCCAGCGTCAGGTACCGCACGGTCGTGCGCGACTCGGACCCGCCGGCCGAGTCCAGGTGCAGCTCGGCGAGTCCGAAGACGCGGGCGACCAGCGGCTCGTGGATGTCGACCGACTGCAGGCGCTCGAACGGCACGCGCCGTGACTTCTTCCAGAGGATGCCGCTGTCGACGCGTGCCTCGCCGTCGTCGATCACGAACGTCGTGAAGCGCCATGACAACCAGCCGATGATGCTGCCGACGACGAGGCCGCCCGCAGCGGCCGCGGGCAGGCCGAACACGCCCCAGGCATCGAGACCGCCGTTCTGGAACAGGGTGCTGACGATGCCCACGAGGGCCGCCGCGGACCAGCCGAGCCCGAGGACGACGGAGGTCAGGGGATGCGTGCGCTGCCCCTCGGCGAGCGTGGCCTGCTCAGAGCCCGGCGCCACGGGACTCACCCAGCTCTGTCAGGCGCAGGCGCAGGCGCAAGGCCTCGTCGTGCGGCACGCCGGGCACCGTCGACGCGGTCCTCGTGCTCGCGGTGTGCAGGCTCAGGCTCGTGAAGCCGAGTCGCCGTGCCAGCGGACCGGCCTGGAGGTCGACGAACTGCATGCGGCCGTACGGAACGGAGACGACGCGTCGGAACGTCACGCCGGACCGGACCACGAGCTCCTCCTCCTGCTCGCGATATCCCCACGAGCGGCGGTTGCGGGGCGCCCACCACGCGAGCCAGCCCACGACGAGGAGGGCGATCACGGCAGGCACCGCGAGCCACCACGCCGGCACGGTGGTCGTGGCGACGACGATCGCGAGCACACCGTCCGCGAGGACGAGCACCACCAGGGTCACGAGGGACCCGATGAGGAGGCGCGCCGTGGCGAGTCGGGGGGAGATCGCGGTCCATCCCGCGTCGTCCGGGTCGAAGGGGTCAGCCATGACCCTCAACCTACGCGGGCCGGTGGCCGCGGCCTCGTGGCGCGATCGACCTGGGCGTTTGACGGGGAGGAAGGCACGGTGGGACACTAGGAGACGCGGGAATCGTCCTCCCGCCGCGCGGGCGCCTCCTCCGGCGCTCCTCTCGCTGTGACAACGCCGCTTCGCTGCGTCGCCTGTCGCGGGCGAACTCTGGCTCATCCCGCTCGGCTCATCAGACTGTGTTCATCACGAACGTGTGGAGGATCTCCATGGCCAAGGCTCTTGTCGGTTACCTCGGCGGCCCGACGCCCGCCCAGCTTCATCAGACGGCGCTGCTCAAGCGCCGCGTCGCCGATCTCGAGGCCGAGGTCCTGCGCCTCAAGATCGAGAACGACGGCCTGCTCAAGGCCCTGCACGACCAGGTCGACGCCGTGACCCCGGCCGACCTGCTCGAGCCGGTCTCTCACTGAGAGCCCGACCCGCACTAGGGTGGCTCCCACCCGTTCGACCGGTCCCGGTCGACCCTGACGTGATCCTGGAGCCGCTGTGTACCTGAAGAGCCTGACGCTCCGCGGGTTCAAGTCCTTCGCCTCCTCCACGACGCTCGAGCTCGAGCCCGGCATCACGTGCGTCGTCGGCCCGAACGGCTCCGGCAAGTCCAACGTCGTCGACGCCCTCGCCTGGGTCATGGGCGAGCAGGGCGCCAAGTCGCTGCGCGGCGGCAAGATGGAGGACGTCATCTTCGCCGGAACCTCCGGGCGTGCCCCGCTGGGCCGCGCCGAGGTCGTGCTGACGATCGACAACTCCGACGGCGCGCTGCCGATCGAGTACAGCGAGGTCACGATCTCGCGCACGATGTTCCGCAACGGCGGCTCGGAGTACGCGATCAACGGCAACACCGTGCGCCTGCTCGACGTCCAGGAGCTCCTGAGCGACTCGGGCATCGGCCGCGAGATGCACGTCATCGTCGGCCAGGGTCAGCTCGACTCCGTGCTGCGGGCCACGGCCGAGGAGCGCCGCGGGTTCATCGAGGAGGCCGCAGGCGTCCTGAAGCACCGCAAGCGCAAGGAGAAGGCGGTCCGCAAGCTCGAGGCGACGCAGGGCAACCTGACGCGTCTCGCCGACGTGCTCAACGAGCTGCGTCGTCAGCTCAAGCCGCTCGGACGTCAGGCCGAGGTGGCGCGGCGCGCCGCCGTGATCCAGGCCGACGTGCGTGACGCCCGCGCGCGTCTGCTCGCCGACGACGTCGTGAGCGCGCAGCAGGTCATCGCCACTGAGCTCGCCGACGAGTCGGCGCTGCGCGAGCGCCGCACGTCGGTCGAGACCGCGATCGCCCACGCCCGACAGGCCGAGACCGAGCTCGAGGACCGTCTCCGTGACGACTCGCCGCGCCTGTCGGCGGCGCAGGAGGCGTGGTACGCGTTGTCTGGGGTTCGTGAGCGGCTCCGCGGCACGGCTGGCCTGGCCACCGAGCGGGTGCGTCTGGCGGCTGTCGAGGCCGACGATCAGCACCACGG
>JAHEXN010000066.1:5430-11674 GCA_023252095.1 Actinomycetes bacterium
GCCCGGCGGGCGCAGGAGCAGCACGGTGTCCTGGCCCGCGAGGTCGCGGTCGCCACGACGCGTCTCCAGGAGACGGTCGCCGCGCGCAGCGAGGCCGAGGCCGCCTACACGACCGAGGAGCGCCGCATCGCGGGTCTGCTCCGCGCCGCCGCCGACCAGCGCGAGGGCCTCGCCCGACTCCACGGACAGGTCAACGCGATTCGTCTGCGCGCGGAAGCGACCGATGCCGAGCTCGGGCGGCTTACGGCATCGCGCGACGACGCGGTCGCCCGTGCCGACGCCGCCCAGCAGGAGTTCACGGCGCTCGAGTCGCAGATCGCGGGTCTGTCGGCAGGGGAGTCGGGGCTCGACGAGCGGCTCGCCGCCGCGGAGGCCGAGCTCGGTGGCATCGACGCCGAGGTCGCCGAGATCGTCATGGCGGTGCAGGCCCTCGAGCGCAACGAGGCCGCCCTGGTGGCCCGCAAGGAGGCGCTCGAGATCGGGCTGGCCCGCAAGGACGGGGCTGGGGCACTGCTCGCGGCGTCCGACGAGCTCAGCGGCCTGCTCGGCTCGGTCGCCGCGCTGCTGACCGTGCGATCCGGTTACGAGGCGGCGATCGCCTCAGCGCTGGGCTCTGCCGCGGACGCCGTCGCCGTCGACCACCTCGACACCGCGGTCAACGCGATGGAGAAGCTCAAGAGCGAGGACCTCGGCCGCGCCGGTCTGCTGCTGGGCGCCGCCGATGGTCTCGACGACGCCGACTGGCCGGGTCTGCCCGACTTCGCGACGTATGCGGTCGATGTCGTCGACGGTCCGACCACGCTCGACGGGGCCCTGCGCCGGCTGCTCTTCAAGGTCGCCGTGGTCGACGACCTCGACCGGGCGCGCGCCCTCGTGCGTCAGGCGTCGGACGTCACCGCGGTCACGCGCGACGGCGACATGCTCGGCGCCCACTTCGCCTCAGGAGGCTCGACCTCGACCGAGAGCCTGATCGAGGTCAAGGCCGCGGTCGACGAGGCCGTCACCGACCTCGAGCGCACGCGTCACGACCTCGAGCGCTCCCGGTTCGCGCAGCAGGCCCTGTCGGACCGGCGTCAGAAGGCGCAGGCCAGTGTCGACGCGGTGCTCGAGCAGCTGCACGAGTCCGATGCCGAGATGGCCGCCGTCGCCGAGTCGCTCGGTCGTCTCGGGTCCTCCGCACGGGCCGCACGGGCCGAGTCCGAGCGCCTGGAGCAGTCGATCGCGGAGGCCAAGGCCTCCCAGGAGCGCGACCTCGAGGGCCTCGCCGAGCTCGAGGACCGGCTGGCGCAGGCGGAGTCCGCGCCAGAGACCGAGCCCGACACGACCGAGCTCGAGACCCTGGCCGAGGCCGCCTCCGCTGCGCGGCGTGCCGAGACGGAGGCGCGTCTCGCGCTGCGCACCAACGAGGAGCGCGCGCGGGCCCTGGAGGGTCAGGTCAAGGCGCTCGTGGAGTCAGCCGAGGCGGAACGGCAGGCCCGTCGCCGCGCGGCGGAGCGACGCGCGCGCCAGGTCCGCGAGGCCGAGGTCGCCCGTGTCGTGATCGCCGCGACCGACCAGGTGCTCGTGCACCTGGGCCTCTCGATCGACCAGGCTGCCGCGCTGCGCACCGAGATCGAGCAGTCGCGCGCCAGCAGCGAGACCGAGCTACGGGAGGTGCGCACCCGCCTGCGGGGGCTGAGCGAGGAGCTCGAAGCCTTGAAGGACTCGGTGCACCGCGACGAGATGGCCCGCGCCGAGCTGCGGATGCGGCTCGAGGCGTTGGAGTCCCGCTCCCTGGAGGAGCTCGGGCTCGAGGTCGACGCGCTCGTCGCGGAGTACGGCCCTGAGGTCCCGGTGCCCACGTACGACGACGAGGGCGAGGCCCTCGACCCGCGGCCGTACGTGCGCGAGGAGCAGAGCAAGCGCCTCCGCGCGGCCGAGCGTGGTCTCGCGATGCTGGGCAAGGTCAACCCGCTCGCCCTCGAGGAGTTCAGCGCCCTCGAGGAACGGCACCAGTACCTGTCGGACCAGATGGCCGACCTCAAGAAGACCTCGGCCGATCTCATGGCGATCGTCGAGGACGTCGACGCCACGGTGGAGCGGGTCTTCACCGAGGCCTGGTACGACGTCGAGCGGGAGTTCGAGGGCGTGTTCGGTCGCCTGTTCCCCGGGGGTGAGGGACGCCTGATCCTCACGGATCCGCAGAACATGCTGCTGACGGGTATCGAGGTCGAGGCGCGTCCCCCCGGCAAGAAGGTCAAGCGCCTCTCGCTGCTGTCGGGCGGCGAGCGGTCCCTCGTGGCCGTCGCGTTCCTCGTGGCGTTGTTCAAGGCGCGACCCAGTCCGTTCTACATCCTCGACGAGGTCGAGGCGGCCCTCGACGACACCAACCTCGGGCGCCTGCTGGAGATCTACGAGGAGCTGCGTGCCAACTCCCAGCTCGTCGTGATCACGCACCAGAAGCGCACGATGGAGGTCGCCGACGCCCTGTACGGCGTCTCGATGCGGGGCGACGGTGTCTCGGCGGTCATCAGCCAGCGGCTGCGCGAGCAGGAGCCCGTGTGAGCGAGTCGGACCACACCGAGGACCCCACGACCCGGCGACGTTCCGACTACCCAGAGCTGCGTCGGATCACGACCCGGTGGGAGGACGAGGACGTCTACGGCCACGTCAACAACGTCGTCTACTACTCGTACTTCGACACCGCGGTCAACGCGTTCCTCATCGAGGCCACGGGCACCGACACCCGCAAGCTCCCCGCGTACGGTGTGGTCGCCGAGACGAGCTGCCGGTTCCTGCGCGAGCTGCGGTTCCCGGCCGACGTCGAGGCCGGCCTGCGCGTCACGCGGCTCGGTTCGTCGAGCGTCGTGTACGAGATCGGCCTGTTCCAGGGCGAGGCAGAGTCGCCCGCCGCGGTGGGCCGATTCGTCCACGTCTACGTGACCGGCGAGGACCGTTCCGTCACCCCCGTGCCCGACGTGATCCGCGCCGTGCTGGAGCCGCTCGCGGTCTGAGGCGGGTCGGGCGAAGCCCCGCCCCTTGAGGTGCGAGGAACGAGCCTCGAAAGGGGTACCGCCACCCATCATCTGACCGTGGTTTCGAGGCTCACGCGCTGGAGCGCGTTCGCACCTCAACCAGCGGGGTGGTGGCGGGTCAGCCGATCAGGACGTCGACGGCGTGGGCGATCCACGGCACGGCCAGGAAGACGGTCGGTGCGACGAGCACGACGACCGAGATGGTCCAGGCGAGGGTCGTGGCCCACCAGCGGGTCGGGGGATGCTGCAGTCGTTCGAGGCGGAGCAGCGCCTCGCTGCCGACCCCCATCGCGCCCTCCGGCGCGTGGCTGCCCGCGAGCGTCACGATCGCCCCGGCCAGGGCGCGGTCGCCCGTGACGCGGCGGGCGGCGTCGTCGGCGAGGAGCTCGACCATGACCCGGCTCTGGGCCAGGGGCGCGTCGGTGCGCAGGATCCGCGGGTAGGCGGCGCGCAGGAACTCGAAGCCCTCGAGGACGAGATCGTGCCGGGCGCCCACGTGCGCGCGCTCGTGGGCGAGGACCGCGCGGAGCTCGTCGTCGCCCAGGCGATCGATCGTGCCGCTGGAGACCACGACGCGCGCCTGCGTGCGATCGGGCAGGCAGTACGCCACGAGTGCCTCGTGCTGGAGCACGCGCAACGCCGGCGACCTCCCGTCGGGCTCGCCGAGCAGGTCGACGAGCTCGCGCTGACGACGCCGGCGGGTGCCGGTGCGACGCCAGACGGTCCAGGCCGCCCACCAGAAGCGCGCCCACACCAGCACCCCGACGAGCAGCACCAGCACGTGGAGCACGACCCGCCACGGGGACGGGTCCTGCTCCGACACGAGCCAGAGCGCGGTCGAGAGCCCGGCGCCGGAGATCGCGAGGATCGCCGCGAGCGCCAGGGACTGCCACATCACGATGCCGGCCGCGGGGGAGCGGTACGGCCAGGACGCGCGCGCCAGCAGGGCCGGGACCGGGAGGGCCAGCGCCACCCCGATCAGCCCCAGCAGAAGGGGTGTCACACCCCGTCGAGCGCCCGTCGCAGGGCGGCCGCCTCCGCAGGGTCGACCGAGCGCGCGAAGTGGACCAGCGCGGACGTGCGGTCGCCCGAGGCGTCGAGCGCGGCGTCGATGAGCTCAGCCGTGGCGGACTCGCGCGACTGGCTCGGGGTGTAGCGGAACGCGCGGCCGTCGCGCTCGCGGTCGACCATCTCCTTGGCGCCGAGGCGGTCGAGCACGGTCATGACGGTCGTGTAGGCCAGGCCGCGTCCCTCGCCCGTGCCGGCCTCCAGGGCGTCCTGCACCTCGCGCACCGACATCGGCCCGGAGGCGTCCCACAGCACGTTCATGATGGCGCGCTCGAGCTCTCCGGGACGGGTCGTGGATCGGGTCACGGGTCAAAGTCTACTACGTGACGTAGGACTCACGGGTGTGGGCTTCGTCGCTCTCGAACGATGTACTACGATCCGTAGTAGTTACTACGTCACGTAGTAGAAAGTCCCCTCGAGACTCGAGACAGTGGGCCCCGCATGGAAGCGCTCGACATCGCCCGGTGGCAGTTCGGCATCACGACCGTCTACCACTTCTTCTTCGTGCCGGTCACGATCGGCCTGATCTTCCTGGTCGCGATCCTGCAGACCTGCTGGTACCGCACCGGCGACGAGCGGTACCTGCGGCTCACCCGGTTCTTCGGGAAGCTCTTCCTCATCAACTTCGCGATGGGCATCGTCACGGGCATCGTGCAGGAGTTCCAGTTCGGCATGAACTGGAGCGACTACTCCCGCTTCGTCGGCGACGTGTTCGGGGCCCCGCTCGCGATCGAGGGGCTGCTCGCCTTCTTCATGGAGTCGACGTTCCTCGGTCTCTGGATCTTCGGGTGGGACCGGCTCAAGCCGTCGATCCACCTCGCCACGATCTGGATCGCCGCCTTCGGCACGGTGCTGTCGGCCTATTTCATCCTGGCGGCGAACTCCTTCATGCAGAACCCCGTGGGCTTCGCGTTCAATCCCGAGAGCGGTCGCGCCGAGCTCACCGACTTCATGGCGGTCATGACCAACCCCGTCGTGCTCGCGACGTTCCCGCACACGATCTTCGCGTGCTTCATGGTGGGCGGCGCGTTCGTGGCCGGCGTGAGCCTGTGGCGGTTGATGCGTCATCCCGCCGAGGACGGCGGGGTCGACGACGGGGCGTTCCGCACGTCGTTCCGCCTCGGTGCGGTCGTGCTGCTGGTCGCCGGCCTGGGCACCATGATCTCGGGAGACTTCCAGGGCAAGGTCATGACCGAGGTCCAGCCGATGAAGATGGCCGCGGCAGAGGGCCTGTACGAGGACGAGGCCCCCGCCTCGTTCTCAGCCTTAACGATCGGCACGCTCGACGGCACCGAACCCGTCCTGGAGCTCAAGGTCCCGCACCTGCTGTCGTACCTCGGCACAGGAACGTGGGACGGCGAGATCCGCGGCATCAACTCCCTGCAGGCCGAGTACGAGGAGCTCTACGGACCGGGCGACTACGCCCCCAACATCCCGGTGACGTACTGGACGTTCCGCGCCATGATCACCGCCGGTGGCCTGTCAATGGCGCTGGCGGCCTGGATGCTGTGGACGACACGGAAGGGACGCACGCCGTCGACGCGGACGTTCGCGGGTCGCTGGATGCTGCGCTGGGCCGTCGTGCTGCCCTTCCTGCCGCTCGTCGCGAACTCCTTCGGCTGGATCTTCACCGAGATGGGCCGACAGCCCTGGCTCGTCTTCGGCCTGCTGCCCACCTCGGCGGGAGTCTCCCCGAGCGTCTCGGCCGGCACGGTGCTGATGAGCCTGATCGGCTTCACGGCGCTCTACGGAGTGCTCGCCGTGATCGAGGTCAGGCTCATGCTGCGCACGATCCGCGGCGGGCTCCCCGCAGCTGACCCGCCCCAGCCCGAGCACGACCGCGACCCCGACGCGCCTCTCGCGTTCGCGTACTGACCACCGACCGGACACCACCCCAGGAGACCTGCATGGAGCTCACGACCGTCTGGTTCGTCGTCATCGCCTTCCTCTGGACGGGCTATCTCGTGCTCGAGGGATTCGACTTCGGCGTCGGCATCCTGATGCGCCTTCTCGCGCGTGACGAGACCGAGCGGCGCCTGCTGCTCAACACGATCGGACCGGTCTGGGACGGCAACGAGGTGTGGCTCATCGTCGCCGGCGGTGCCACGTTCGCCGCGTTCCCCGAGTGGTACGCGACGCTGTTCAGCGCGTACTACGTCCCG
>JAHEXN010000066.1:11684-12870 GCA_023252095.1 Actinomycetes bacterium
GCATGGTGCACGGGATCCCGCTGGACGCCGACCACGAGTTCGTCGGGTCCTTCGCCGATCTCGTCACGCCGTACGCTCTGCTCGGCGGTGTGCTGACGTTCACGGTGTTCGTGACCCACGGCGCGTTCTTCGTGGCCCTCAAGACGCTCGGCGACATCCGTGACCGTGCACGACTGCTGGGGCTGCGGTGGGGCACGGGCGCTGCGATCGTGGCCGTCGTCTTCATCGGATGGACCGCGGCGCGCGACGGGGACCGGGCGGTCTGGGTCGCGGGCGTGCTCGCGGCCGCCGCGTTCGTGGCCGGACTGCTCGCCGCCGCAGCCGGCCGCGAGGGCTGGGCCTTCGCGGGCACGGCCCTGGCCATCGCCTCCGTCCTGACGATGCTGTTCCTCGCACTGTTCCCCGACGTCATGCCGTCGACGCTCGCGACCGGCACGCTGACCACCGCAAATGCGGCGTCGACGCCGTACACGCTCGAGATCATGACGTGGGTCGCGGCGGCGTTCACGCCGATCGTGATCGGGTACCAGGCGTGGTCCTACTGGGTGTTCCGCCGCCGCATCGGCGTGCACCACATCCCGTCATGAGCACCGGCGGGGGTGCCGGGCTCCGGGCGGCGAGATCGAGCACCGGCGGGGGTGCCGGGCCTGTCGACCCGCGGCTGCTGCGCCGGTCCCGGGGCGTCCGGGCCGTGCTGGCCGCCGCGGTCGGTCTCGCGCTGGTCGGGGCGGTCCTCCTGGTCGGCCAGGCCTGGTGGTTCGCCCGCCTCGTCGCGGTGGCGTTCGACTCCGCCCGGATCGAGACGGCGTCGCTCCTGCTCGCGTCGGGGTGCCTGGCCGGCCGCGGACTCGTCGCGTGGGCGTCCGCCGCGGTGTCCGCTCGGGCTGCAGTGCGGGTCAGGGCAGAGCTGCGATCGGCGGTGGTCGCCGAGGTGCTCGACCCTCGTCGTCTCGGACCGCGTCCGTCGTCGGGACGTCTCACCACGTTGCTCGGGCCGGGCCTCGACCCGCTCGACGGGTACGTCGGCCGATTCCTGCCCCAGCTCGTCGTGACGGCGCTCGTCCCGCCCGTCGTGGTCGTGGTGCTGCTCGTCGTCGACCCGCTCTCGGCCGTCATCGTGGGTCTGACGGTGCCGCTCGTGATTGGGTTCCTCGTGCTCGTCGGCCTGGCGACGAAGGACCAGCTC
>JAHEXN010000308.1 GCA_023252095.1 Actinomycetes bacterium
CGGGCAACTTCGTGCGCGCCGTGAAGTCCATGCCCTACTCGCTCTGACCCGAAGGAAGATCGTCATGTCTGCACTCAGTGGAAAGCGGTTCCTGGTGACGGGATCGGCTTCCGGCATCGGCCTCTCCGTGGCCGAGAAGCTCCTCGCAGCCGGGGCCGAGGTCGTGAGCCTCGACCGCAACGAGCCCTCCGCGGCGGTGACCCAGCACGTCAAGGTCGACCTGGCCTCCCGCGAGAGCATCGACGCGGCCCTCGAGCAGGTCGACGGCACGTTCGATGCGCTGCTCAGCGTGGCCGGCGTCCCCGGCACCGCCCCCGCAGCGACGGTGTTCGCCGTCAACGCGCTCGCGGTGCGCCACCTGGCCGAGGCCTTCCTCGAGCGACTGAACCCCGGCGGCAGCGTCGTGGTGGTTTCCTCGACCGCCGGCTTCGGGTTCCCCCAGCGACTCGAGGCCATCCGGGAGGTGCTGGCGACCGACACCTTCGAGGAAGGGGTCCAGTGGTTCGCCGACCACCCGCAGGAGGGCAACGCCTACAACTGGTCCAAGGAGGTCGCGACGGTCTACACCCACTCGATGGGCCTGGCCTTCGGTGACATGGGCTTCCGGATCAACGGCGTGCTCCCGGGTCCGGTGCAGACGCCGATCCTGGAGGACTTCCGCGAGACGATGGGCGAGGACACGATCGACGGGCTCGAGGAGCTCCTGGGTCGCCACGCCACCCCGGAGGACATCGCCGACGTCGTGCTGTTCCTGGCGTCGGAGGAGGCCCGCTGGATCAACGGCGAGTGCATCACCGTCGACGGTGGCACCGGTGGTGCCGTCGTCTCGGGCAGCGTCCCGGTCCCGGAGTTCTGATGAGCGCCCCCACGATCGACCTGCCCACGCAGCCCGGCGCCCCCGACCCGCTCGCGGCGGTCGCGACCGCCCGTGCCGCCTTCGCCTCGGGTCGGACCCGACCTGTCGCCTGGCGACTGCGCCAGCTCGAGGGCATCACCCGTCTCGTCGTCGAGCGGGAGTCCGAGATCGCTGCGGCCCTGAACGAGGACCTCGGTCGCTCCGCGGTGGAGGCCTGGCTCGGTGACATCGCCGCGACCAAGGGCGAGGCCGAGCATGCGCGCAAGCGCCTGCGCTGGTGGATGCGCCCGCGTCCCCAGCCGCTGCCGCTGAACCAGCTGCCCGCCACGGCGTGGCTGCAGTACGAGCCCCTCGGCACGGTGCTGATCATCGGACCCTGGAACTACCCCGTCTACCTGACCCTCGGCCCCCTCGTGGCTGCGGTTGCGGCGGGCAACGCCGCCGTCGTCAAGCCGTCCGAGGTCACGCCCGTGACCTCGGCGCTCCTGGCGCGGCTCATCCCGGAGTACCTCGACCCCGAGGCCGTCACGGTCGTCGAGGGCGACGGTGCCGTGACGCAGCAGCTGCTCGCGCAGGGCTTCGACCACGTGCTGTTCACGGGCGGGACCGAGGTGGGTCGCAAGATCCTCGAGGGTGCCGCGCCGACGTTGACGCCGGTCACGCTCGAGCTGGGCGGCAAGAGCCCCGTCGTCGTCACCGCCGACGCCGATCTCGACGTCGCGGCGCGGCGCATTGCCTGGGTCAAGCTGCTCAACTCCGGCCAGACCTGCATCGCCCCGGACTACGTGCTCGTCGAGCGCTCCGTCCGGGACGCGTTGGTCGCGAAGCTCGTGGCCACGATTGACACGTTCCGCGCGGAGGAAGGTGGCGCCGGTCTGCGCATCGTCAACCAGCGTCAGCTCGACCGTCTCGCGTCGTACCTCGACGCGACCGCCGGCGAGGTCGCGGCCGGAGGCGTCGTGGACCGCGAACGGCTCACGATCACCCCGACGGTCGTGGTCGACCCGGACCCGGACGAGCCGCTCATGACCGACGAGATCTTCGGTCCGATCCTCCCGGTCCTCACGATCGACTCGGTCGACGAGGCGGTCGCGTTCGTCAACGCCCGTCCCAAGCCGCTCGCGGCGTACTACTTCACCCGCTCTCGCGAGGTCCGCAAGCGTCTTCTGGCCCAGATCAGCTCGGGCGGCGCCGTCGTGAACCACGTCGCGATGCACTGTCTCGTGCCGCAGCTGCCGTTCGGCGGCGTCGGCGACAGCGGCACCGGCGCCTACCACGGCAAGTGGGGCTTCGAGGCACTCAGCCATCGCAAGTCGGTGCTGTCGAAGACGTTCGCCCCCGATCCGCAGTTCGTGTACCCGCCGTACTCCGCGACGGCACTGAAGCTCATGCGCAAGCTCTTCTGAGCCGGCGCCCGACCGAGAGACATCACGTGACCTCCACCGTCGCGCCCGCTGTGGCGGCGCCCGAGTCCCTGCGACGCCCCTCCCTCAGGAGCACGGTCCTGCTGGTGTGCGGCTGGATCGGTCCAGCCGTCATCGCGGTCGCGTTCGCGGGCTGGCTGATCGCCGGGGTGCTGCCGTTCCCGCTCGGCCCCGACGACTCCCAGGAGAAGGTCGTCGACTTCTACGCCAGCGGGATGCACGTGGTGCTGGGCATCGGCCTGGCCAGCCTCGGCGTCTCGCTGCTGAGCCCGCTGGTCGCGGCGATCTCCTACCTCATGGACACCGGGGGTCCCGGCGCCCGAGTGCTGTCGCTGGTCCAGCTGGTGGCCGGCACCGTGACCGCGGTGCTGCTCTTCGTGCCGATGCTGCTGATGGCCATCATCGCGTTTCGCCCCGAGCGCGACCCGGAGATCACGGTCATGATGAACGACCTGGCGTGGCTGCTCTTCATCACGCCGATCATGCCGTTCATCATCCAGAACCTGGCGATCGCCGTCTCGGCATTGCGGGACGACGCGTCGCCGTTCCCTCGGTGGATGGGCTACCTGAACTGCTGGATCGCGTTCACGTTCAGCTTCGACGTGCTCGCACTCGTGGTGCACCGGGGGCCGTTCGCGTGGAACGGGGTCCTGATCTTCTGGCTCGCCCTCACGACGTACTCGGTGTTCCTCCTGGTCATGGGGCTGTTCGTCCGCCACCAGGCACTGCAGCCGGAGACCGCCCCGACGGACGAGGTCGGGCGGCCGCTGGAGGTCGTGCGTTGAGCGTCGAGACGGCCCCGGTGCCGGTCACTCCCGGCCGCCCCACGGGTCCGGCAGAGCCATGGCTCTGGGGCTTCATCCTGGCCGACATGTCGGTGTTCGCGATGTTCTTCATCGCCTACCTCTGGGACTTCGGCTCGGACCGCCCCGCCTTCGTCGCCGAGGCGTCGCACCTCGTGGTGGCCCTCGGCCTCGTCAACGCGCTCGTGCTGCTGACGTCGTCGTTCCTGGTCGTGCGGGCCGCGCAGACGCACCGGTCCGGAGGTGATCCGCGGGCCGCCCTGTCCGG
>JAHEXN010000309.1 GCA_023252095.1 Actinomycetes bacterium
TCGTCGGCCATGCACTTCGCGGCGTCGGCGTCGATCGGGATCGTCTCGGACGACTGCGACTCGAACTTCTCGGCGAGGTCAGCCTTCGTCGGGCGCTCGGCGCCGCACGCCGAGGTCAGGATGATGACGGAGACGGCGGCTGCCGTCATGAGCCTCTTCATGTGTACTCCCAGATCAGGTCGCGGCCCCTGCCGCGTTCGCGCACAGTCAAGCCTGTGACGTGCGGCGAGCGCGATAGGGACTGCTCCCCATCAGGTCCTGGAAGCACCCGTGCGGTGCCACGTCAGCCCGCGGCACAGTCCTGAAGGACCTTGACCTGCAGCTCAGCGAGCGTCGACGTGGCCTCGTCGGACAGCTCGGCCTTCGGGTCGGCGTCGGCCACGACCTGGAGGTCGTCGTCCGAGAGCTTCGACGCGACGAGGATCTTGGCGGCGCACTCGGCCTGCTGCTCGGCGACGGGGAAGTGGGACCCGCTCGCCGTGAGTCCGGCCTGGACGTCCTCGGTCGCCGGACGTCCGCCGGAGCAGGCCGTGAGGAGCAAGAACGGGACCAGGGCGGCGCCGACGACGCGGGCACGGGACGAGAGCATGCGGGCATCGTAGGTGGGGCGAGGGCCGCTGCGGGCGAGATCGGCAGGACTGTCGTTCCACATCGTGGTACCGGTCGTCTCGCAACTTGACCACGCCCGACCTGCGGGACACACTGGTCGCGTGCACGCGATTCTTCTCGTATCCGTATGACGTGACCGCCCTCCCCGGGCGCACGTCTCCCTCGTTTGCCTTCGGGCCGAGGGACTTTTTTATGTGTGGCGAGACTTGCGTGACACGACCAGGGGAAACCTCACCCCCCGCACGACCGAAAAGGGACACAGCATGACGGGCCAGACGAACCCCTCGTCGATCGAGACGAGCACGCCCACGCTGACGGGCGCCCAGAGCCTCGTCCGCGCCCTCGAGAACGTCGGTGTCGAGGTCATCTTCGGTATCCCCGGTGGAGCGATCCTCCCGGCGTACGACCCGCTGTTCGACTCCTCGATCCGTCACATCCTCGTGCGTCACGAGCAGGGTGCGGGGCACGCCGCCCAGGGCTACGCGTCGGCCTCCGGCCGCGTCGGCGTCTGCATGGCCACGTCGGGGCCCGGCGCCACGAACCTCGTGACGGCGATCGCGAACGCCTACATGGACTCCATCCCGATCGTGGCGATCACGGGCCAGGTGTCGTCGAACCTGATCGGCACCGAC
Organism: Actinomycetes bacterium; assembly: GCA_023252095.1. GTDB lineage: Bacteria > Actinomycetota > Actinomycetes > Propionibacteriales > Nocardioidaceae > Aeromicrobium. The sequence goes on from JAHEXN010000309.1 coordinate 1,242, forward strand.
GGCTTCCAGGAGGCCGACATCCGCGGCATCACGATGCCGATCACGAAGCACAGCTACCTCGTGACCGACGCGTCGCAGATCCCGCGCGTCATCGCCGAGGCGTTCCACATCGCCGGCACGGGCCGCCCCGGACCGGTCCTGGTCGACATCGCGAAGGATGCGCTGCAGGCCACCACGACGTTCGACTGGCCGAACGAGCTGGCCCTCCCCGGCTACCGACCCACGACGCACCCGCACGGCAAGCAGGTGCGCGAGGCGGCCCGCCTCCTGATCGACGCCGAGCGTCCCGTGCTCTACGTCGGCGGCGGTGTCATCAAGGCCGAGGCGTCCGCCGAGCTGCTGCAGCTCGCCGAGACCTACGGCATCCCGGTCGTCACGACCCTGATGGCCCGCGGCGCGTTCCCCGACAGCCACGAGCTGCACCTGGGCATGCCGGGCATGCACGGCACGGTCGCGGCCGTGTCGGCCCTCCAGAAGTCCGATCTCCTGGTCAGCCTCGGCGCGCGGTTCGACGACCGAGTGACCGGCAACCTCGACTCCTTCGCGCCGCTCGCCAAGGTCATCCACGCCGACATCGACCCGGCCGAGATCTCCAAGAACCGCCACGCCGACGTCCCGATCGTGGGCGACTGCCGCGAGGTCATCAGCGACCTGCTCGTGGTGCTGGCGGCGCTGGCCGAGGACGGCGAGAAGGGCGACTACGCCGCGTGGCGTCAGCAGATGGGTGCGGTCAAGACCAAGTACCCCGTCGGGTACGACACACCGGCCGAGGGCCTCGCTCCGCAGACCGTGATCGAGCGGTTGAGCGCCATCGCGGGTCCCGAGGCGATCTACGCCGCCGGCGTCGGCCAGCACCAGATGTGGGCCGCCCACTACGTCGACTACGAGCGTCCGCGCCAGTGGCTCAACTCCGGCGGTGCCGGCACGATGGGCTACGCGGTTCCCGCGGCGATGGGCGCCCAGGTGGCCGATCCCGACCGTGTCGTGTGGGCCATCGACGGCGACGGCTGCTTCCAGATGACCAACCAGGAGCTCGCCACGTGCGCGCTCGAGGGCATCCCGATCAAGGTCGCGGTCATCAACAACTCCTCGCTCGGCATGGTGCGCCAGTGGCAGACCCTGTTCTACGAGGGTCGCTACTCGAACACCGACCTCAACACGGGGCCCGAGAGCATCGGTGCCCGCCGCATCCCGGACTTCGTCAAGCTCGCCGACGCCTATGGCTGCGTCGGTCTGCGCTGCGACTCGGTCGAGGACCTCGACGCGACGATCGAGAAGGCCATGGCCATCACTGACCGCCCGGTCGTGATCGACTTCGTGGTCGAGCGTGACGCGATGGTCTGGCCCATGGTCGCCGCGGGCACGAGCAACGACGCCATCAAGATCGCGCGGGACCTCGCGCCCGAGTGGGAGAACGACGACCTCTGATGACTACTCAGCACACGCTTTCGGTCTTGGTCGAGAACACCCCCGGTGTCCTGGCGCGCGTCTCGAGCCTGTTCATGCGGCGCGGCTTCAACATCGAGTCGCTCGCGGTCGGGCCCACGGAGATCCCCGAGATCAGCCGGATGACGATCGTCGTCAACGTCGACGAGCTGCCGCTCGAGCAGGTCACGAAGCAGCTCAACAAGCTCGTCAACGTGCTCAAGATCGTCGAGCTCGACTCCGGTTCCGCGGTCGAGCGCGAGCTCATGCTGATCAAGGTCAAGACCGACCCCGCCACGCGCGGCCAGGTGCTCGAGACCGTCCAGCTGTTCCGCGCGAAGGTCGTCGACGTCGCCACCGACGCCGTCACGATCGAGGCCACGGGCGACTCCGGCAAGCTCAACGCGATGCTCAAGGTCCTCGAGCCCTTCGGCATCCGCGAGATCGCCCAGTCCGGTCGCGTCGCGATCGGCCGAGGCGCCCGTTCCATCACCGATCGCAGCCTGCGCGCCGTCCCCGGCACCCAGGCCGGCTGAACCACCCCACCCAAGGAGAGATTCTCGTGCCCGAGCTGTTCTACGACGACAACGCTGACCTGTCGATCATCCAGGGCCGCAACGTCGCGGTCATCGGCTACGGAAGCCAGGGCCACGCCCACGCGCTCAACCTTCGTGATTCG
>JAHEXN010000310.1 GCA_023252095.1 Actinomycetes bacterium
TCGGCGGCGAAGTCGAGGGTGCCGAACGCCACGAGCCCCGAGCCTGGCGCACCGACCTCGTCACGCACCACGGCCTGGCGGCGCACGACGTCCCACCACCGCGAGGCCTCCGCGAACCGGTCGGGCCCGGAGACGTCGAAAGTCGCGGCGCGGCCCCATCCCACGAGGCCGTCGCCGTCGTGGACCCAAGCGAGGAAGTCGCGCTCGGGCACGAGGGCCAGGAGGTCGTCGACCTCGACCCGACGGGTGCGGACCAGCAGGCGCACGGGGGCGTCCGAGGCGGCAGGTCCGACGGGGTTGGTCACGACGATCCACGATACCCGTGGGAGAGTGATCCGGTGAGTCGAGCCGGATTGGACAAGGACCCCCGCGCGGTCGCGAGCATGTTCGACCAGGTCGCGGATCGGTACGACCTCACGAACGACGTCCTGTCGCTCGGGCAGGACCGCCGCTGGCGTCGCGCGGTCGTCGACCTCGTCGACCCGCAGCCGGGTGAGCGCATTCTCGACCTCGCCGCGGGCACCGGGACCTCCAGCGAGCCCTTCGCCGCCGCGGGTGCGCTCGTGGTGCCCTGCGACTTCTCGCTCGGCATGCTGCGCGTGGGCAAGCGGCAGTTCCCGGACCTGCCGTTCACGGCGGGCGACGGCATGCGCCTGCCGTTCGCCGACGACTCGTTCGACGCGGTCACGATCTCGTTCGGCCTGCGCAACATCCACGACCCGGTCGAGGGCCTGCGGGAGCTGCTGCGCGTCACGCGACCCGGCGGCCGCATCGTGGTCTGCGAGTTCAGCACGCCGACGTGGGCACCGTTCCGCGGCATCTACGTCAACTACCTGATGCGGGCGCTGCCGCCGGTCGCGCGAGCGGTGTCGTCCAACCCCGACTCGTACGTCTACCTCGCGGAGTCGATCCGGGCCTGGCCAGACCAGAAGGGGCTCGCCCTGCGGTTCGTGGAGGCGGGCTGGGGTCGCGTGGAGTGGCACAACCTCTCCGGCGGCATCGTCGCGCTGCATCACTCCGTCAAGCCGGGCTGAGCCGCAAAAAACTCTCTCCTGACCACCAACAAAGTCCCTCCTCGGCACCAACAAACTCTCTCGCGAGCGGAACCTCGAGGGTCTAGGTGCGGAGCGCTCGAGGGTCTAGGTGCGGAGCGCCTGAAGGAACGCCTCGGCTTCTCGCTGGGTACGGAGGCGGGTCACTCGGAGCGTGGGGTTGGTGGCCCGGGCCTCGGGGACCAGCGTGCGGTAGTCGTGGCGGGTGCGCCAGGCCCACCGGATGATGTGGTTCGGCTCGGTCCAGATCGTGCGCAGCGGCGGCTCGACGTTGCCGGCCCAGAGCTCGGTGCCCTGGCGTACGCGACTCACGGTTCGGCGGGTCAGGCGCGTCATCGTGACGCGCACCGGGAGGTCGAGCCACACCAGCAGGTCCGCGTGGGCCGCCAGCACGGGACGGGCCTGCGGGTACTGCCACTCCGTGACCCACGCGTCGGACGTGGCCAGTGCGAGCACGTCGTCATCGAACTCCGGCCGAGGAGTCCAGCTCGGCCCGTGGTGGAGTGCGTCGAGCTCGGTGTAGGGCAGTCCAGCCGCAGCGGCGATCTGCCTCGCGAGCGTCGACTTGCCGGCCCCGGGACGACCAGCGACGAGGATCCGCCGGGCTGCGCTCACGGGTCCATCCTGCCGCATCCCCAGGCGTGAAAGAGACCTCTCGATCCGCTTAGTGTGACCTAAGTTACACAGGCCTCCCAGGCGGGCGTAGCGTGTGCTTCGACGCGGATGTGACCCGGTTCACAGCTCGTCACTCATCCGACCGAATGCCCTGCGGGAGGTGCGATGGACGCCTACACCCCGGTCCTGGTGCTGGGCGCTCTCGCGGCGGGCTTCGCCGTCTTCAGCATCGCGATCGCCCCCTTCACCGGCCCGCGCCGCTACAACCGCGCGAAGCTCGACCGGTATGAGTCCGGCATCTCGCCGAGCCCCCTGCCCGATGGCGGCGGCAAGGTCAGCGTCAAGTACTTCTTCACCGCGATGATGTTCATCGTCTTCGACATCGAGATCGTCTTCCTCTACCCGTTCGCGGTCGCCTTCGACCAGCTCACGTGGTTCGCGGTCCTCGCGGTGCTGCTCTTCCTCGTCAACCTCACGATCGTCTACGCCTACGAGTGGCGTCGCGGTGGAATGGAGTGGACCTGATGGGTCTGGAGGAGAAGCTCCCCAGCGGAGTCCTGCTGTCGACCGTCGAGGGCCTCGCGGGCTACATGCGCAAGGCCTCGTTCTGGCCGGCCACGTTCGGTCTCGCGTGCTGCGCGATCGAGATGATGACCTTCGGCGCGCCGCGGTTCGACTCGTCGCGCTTCGGCATGGAGGTCTTCCGGCCGAGCCCCCGCCAGGCCGACCTGATGATCGTGGCCGGCCGCGTCAGCAACAAGATGGCCCCGGTCCTGCGCCAGATCTACGACCAGATGGCCGAGCCGAAGTACGTGCTCGCGATGGGCGTGTGCGCGAGCTCGGGCGGCATGTTCAACAACTACGCGATCGTGCAGGGCGTCGACCACGTCGTGCCGGTCGACATGTACCTCCCCGGCTGCCCGCCGCGCCCGGAGATGCTGATCGACGCGGTGCTCAAGCTGCACGACAAGATCCAGCACACCAAGCTCGGCGTGAACCGCGAGAACGAGATCGCCGAGCTCGAGACCGTCGCGCTGTCCGCCACCCCGACCCTGGCGCAGAAGGGTCTGCTGCGGTGAGCGAGGAGTCCGGAACCGAGAACGCCGTCGTGCCCAGCGATGCCACGCAGCTCGAGGTCATCGGCGTCCGCGAGGGCGCCTTCGGCGTCACGGGCACGGGCGACACGAGCGGCTTCGGCGGTCTGACCAGCCCCGTCCTGATGCCGCCGCCCAGCACGGCCCCCTTCGGAGGCTGGTTCGACGAGGTCGCCGAGCACCTCGAGGCCGGGGTGTCCGGCGCGATCGAGAAGGTCGTCGTCGACCGTGGCGAGATCACGTTCCACGTCCGTCGCGAGCTGCTGGTCGAGACCGCCCGGCACCTGCGCGACGACCCGACGCTGCGCTTCGAGCTCTGCTCGTCGCTGTCAGCGGTGCACTACCCCGGTGAGGTCGGCCGCGAGCTGCACGTCGTGATCCACCTGACCTCGATGAGCTTCCGGCGTCGCATCCGCGTCGAGGTGTCGGTCGCCGACGCCGATCCGCACCTGCCGAGCATCACGGGTGTCTACCCCACGTGCGACTGGCACGAGCGCGAGGCGTGGGACATGTTCGGCATCGTCTTCGACGGCCACCCGGGTCTGACCCGCATCCTGATGCCCGACGACTGGCCGGGCC
>JAHEXN010000067.1 GCA_023252095.1 Actinomycetes bacterium
GATGCTGTCGAACGATCTGTCAGAGCGCTGGGTCAACGGCACGCTCGGCCGCATCACGGGTCTTCGTCCCGATCCGCACACCAGGGAGGTCGAGGTCGACGCCGAGCTGGCCGACGGATCGCACGTCACGTTCGGCCCGCACACCTGGGACGTCACGCAGACCGTCGTCGAGGGCGGTTCGCTGCGGCGCGAGGTCGTGGGCACGTACACGCAGCTGCCGTTCAAGATGGCGTGGGCGATCACGATCCACAAGAGCCAGGGCCAGACGCTCGACCGCCTGGTCGTCGACCTGACCGGTGGGGTGTTCGCGACGGGTCAGGTCTACGTCGCGCTGAGCCGGGCCACCTCCATGGCGGGCCTGGTGCTCAAGCGCGCCGTCGAGCCGCGGCACCTGCGCACCGACCGCCGCATCCTCCGCTTCCTGCAGGAGGCCGAGGCGGGCTCGGGTGCCGAGCGGCACTGCGCGATCGGTGTCGCGTTCGTCGGCGACGAGGGCACGTTCTCGCGACCCCGGCCGGTCGAGGTCGCCGTGGTCTTCGACGACGGCACCGAGCTCAGCACGTTGGTCAACCCCGAGCGCGACCTCGCCGACGCGCGCACCGCGTTCGGCATCTCCGCCGACGACGTGCTGCTCGCACCGACCCTCCCGGAGGCGTGGGCCGTGCTCGCGCCGCTACTGGCCGGCGCGGTGCCGGTCGGGGTGGGGGTCGACGACCTGCTCGGCAAGGTCGACTTCGAGCTCAAGCGGCTGCGTCAGGTCGTGGCGGTGCCGCTCGGGGTCGAGATCGGCGCCCGCCTGCTGACGCCGGCCGAGCGGGCCGGGCTCCGGGCGCGCACCGCGATGGAACGCGCCCGGGCCGCGATGGCGGCCTTCGATCGTCTGCGCGACGACCTGCGGCCGGGCACGCCCTTCGACGTCCCGGAGGGAGAGGTCGAGCCCGCCTACCTCCTGACCCGCGACACCTACGTCGCCGGCCCGGCAGCTGACCGGCACCCCACGCTCGCGGCAATCGCTCGCGCCAGCGCCACGATGAGCCACCTCCTGCTGGGCGACGCCCCAGGTGAGGTGGACGACGACGTCTCGGCGGTTGCTGCGGCCGCCGTCACGAGTCGTCTCGCGAACGTCGCCACCAAGGCGGCACGGCTTTCGCCGGCGCTCGTCGACCGGCTCCGCCTGGTGGAGACCCACCTCGGCACGAGGTTCGTCGACGACGTGCTGGCCGAGCTCGGTGCCGCCGTGCCCCTGATCGACGAGGTGTTCGTGCCGGGCGCCCGGGTGTGCTTCACCGGCACCGCAGTGTCGCCGTCCGGCCGCCTGTACGGCCGCGACGAGATGGAACGCTTGGCCGTCGGGGCGGGGCTGACGCCGGTCGCCAACGTCACGAAGACCCGCTGCGACGTGTTGGTCGTCGCGGAGATCGGCACCCAGTCGGGCAAGGCGCGCAAGGCCCGCGACTACGGCAAGCCCGTGCTGACGGCCGAGGAGTTCTTCGCCTGGGTCGGCGTCACCTGACGGACGGTCAGGAGCCTGTGGATGACGGCGATTGCGCGAGCTGGATCTCTGTCATCGTGGATCAACCGCTGTCATGATGGGGGAGTGATCGAGGTGACTGAACCGCAGGTGTGGACGCTGATCGGCGTCTTCGCGTCCGCGATGTTTGCCATGTTCGCCACGATGTCGGGCTGGTTCGTCAGGGTGCTTCGCGCGGAGGTCGGTGGGCTTCGTTCTGAGATGGGCGGACTGCGCGCCGAGATGAACGCGAAGTTCGAGCGGGTCGATGCTCAGTTCGACCGGGTCGACGTCAAGCTCCTACACCTCGACCGTGACGTGCAGGCGTTGGCGCGTCGCGTCTTTCCCGAGCACGACTGAACCGGCAGGCCCGGCAGAGGCTAGCGATCTCGCTCAGGGCGTCGTACAGCGCGTGACATCGCGGCGCGGACGTCGTCAGCGGTCTCGGTGTGCCCGACTTCCAGATCACCGATCACGGCGCTGATCGCGGCCATGGTCTCCGGGTCGCCCAGGATTGCATCCGTCTCGGCCCGGTCGCTGTCGATGACCCGGATGGCGGATAGCAGGTCGAAATCGGCCTTGAGCGCGCTTCGAAGCTCGGCGAGGTCCGCCTGGATCTCTTTGCGCAGCCACCGCGTCGTGGCCACCTGCAGAGCGGCGAGGCACAGGCCGAATGTCAGCACCGACGCGAGCCAGACCCAGGTCTCCAGCGGCACGGCCATCACCTCCCCACAAGGTCGCGTGTGAGTACTTCGCCAGCAGCCTAGGCACCAACCCCGCCCAGCGCCACGGGCCGTCCGCCGGCCTGTGGACGGCTACAAACGACGACGGCGGGTGGGTGCCCGAGCACCCACCCGCCGTCGTCGACGTGCCGTTCGTCAGCCGAGCTGCATGCGTCCCCGCGAGCGGTAGACCAGCAGCCCGAGGCCGGCGAGCAGGAACGTCAGACCCAGCGGGATCATCGGTCCGACGTCGCCCGCACCGGTGCTCGGCAGGACACCGTTGCGCCCGCCGCTGGCCTGGTCGGCCAGGACCGTGAAGTCCTGGTAGCCGATCAGCGCGCCGGCCGCGTCGTACACCGCGAGGCGGTGGACTCCGGCGGCCAGGTCGGCCGGGATCGTGACCTTGACCGTGCCGTCGGCAGCGACCGTGGCGAACCCGAGGTCACGCGCCGTGGAGAAGACCACGACCCGCACCGACTGACCGGCGCGATCGGCGCCGATCGTGACGGTGACCTGCTGGCCCGCGCGGACCTCCTTCGGATCGACCGACACCTTGTCCTCGAATGCTGGGTCCTCCGGACGGACGATCGTGACGGTGAAGTCGTCGAAGCCGACCAGCGCGCCGTCGGCGTACACCGCGAGGCGGTGCGTGCCGAGCGGGATGTCGCCGGGGACGAGCACCTGGATGGTGCCGTCCGAGGCCACGGTGGCCGGGGCCAGGAGCCGTTCGAGGTTCGACAGGTAGACCTGCACCTGCTGACCCGCGAGCGCCGTGCCGACGTTGACCGTGATGGTCGCGCCGGGTGCGGTCGGACCGTCGAGGTCGATCGTGACCTCGCCCGGCTCCTCCGGATCGACGGCCTCCGGCAGCACCGGACCGACGGGACCGGCAGCCGAGACCACGGGCGCCTCGTCGCCGCGCGTGGCGGACGACTCGAACGTGATGGTCTGGCCCAGGAGAGCCTCGGTGAGCTCCAGCGTGGTGCCGGTGGCGCCCTCGATCGGTGCGCCGTTCGCGAGCCAGCGGTTGCTGACCGCGACGCCGTCGGTGATCGAGAAGACCGCAGGCGTGCCGGTCAGCGTCTGCCCGACCCGGGCCTCGCCGGCGACCGTGGCCGCCGTCGTGACCGTGATGGGCGTGCGGGTGACGTCGGCCGTGGGTGCGGACTCCGAGACGACCGGAGCCTCGTCACCGCGGATCGCCCGCGACTCGAACGTGATCGCCGCACCCAGCTGGGTGTCGGTGAGCGTCAGGGTCAGACCCGTCGCGCCCTCGATCGGCGTCCCGTCAGCGAGCCACCGGTTGGTGACCGTGACGCCCTCGGTGGTGGTGAACACCGCCGGGGTGGCCGTCAGCGTCTGCCCGACCTCGGGCGTGCCTGACACCGAGGCCTCCGTCGTGACCGCCAGCTTCGCGAGCACGGGGCCCACCGCCGGGGTCGAGGTCGACGAGAGCGTGTCCTGACCGCGGGTGGCCACCGACTTGAACTGGATGTTCTGGCCGACGTGGTCCGCCGTGAGCACCAGGGTGGTGCCCTCGGCCGGCGTCTCCGTGCCACCGATGACCCAGAAGTTGGCCACCGTGACGTTCTCGGTCGGCGAGAACGTGGCCGGCGTGCCGGTCAGCGTCTCGCCCTCGATGGCCGTGCCGGTCAGCGTGGCCGCCGACTCGACCGCGAGGTCGGCCGGTCGCTCGCTGACCGCGGCGGTGGCCGAGGACTCCGCCGAGGCGTAGTCCGGTCCGGCCTCCGTGGCGCCGCCACGCGAGACGACCTGCACGACCGTGACGGTCTTGCCGGCGTCGGCCTCGGTGGGCGTGTAGGCGGTGTCCGTGTCGCCCGTGGACTCGCCGCCGACCTTCCAGTCGTACGAGACGGTGGCCTCAGGGTCGTTGACCGGCGCCGGGGTGACGCTGAGCTCTTCACCGATGTACGGGTCGCCCGTGATGACCGGCGAGCCGGTGATCGCCAGCGGCGCCGCCGTGACCGGACCGATGGTGGTGCCGAACGAGAAGGAGTACGCCAGCTCGCCAGGGAACCGCGACGCGGTCGTCTGGTAGACGATCGACGCGCCGATGTCGGCGGTCGTCAGCGTGTACGTGTCGCCCGGGTTCTCGACGGGCACGAAGTCCCGCAGCCACGTGCCCTCGATGACGACGTGGTCAGCGGTGTCGCTGAACACGGCCGGCTCCGTGAGGGTGATGGTCGATCCGACGACCGGGTCGCCCTCAAGGACGGGCTCGCTGACCTCGAGGAGCTCGACACGGGCCGTGACGGGCTCGCTCCTCGACGTGACCGGCGGGATGGAGCCCTGGTCGGCGCTCCAGGTGGCCCGGGTCTCGAACTGGATCGGCAGTCCGACCATGTCCTCGGTCACGAACATCTCCGGCAGGTTGCGGGCGTCGATGTTCTCGTCGCCGTCGATGTACCACCGAGTCGAGAGACTGGTGGGTGTCGAGTCGTAGGTCGCGGGGGTGCCCTGGACGAAGCTGTTGACGGCGGGAACTCCGCCGATCGTCGATGGCGTGACCACGCGACGCCCGACCGGTGCGAGCACTGAGACCGCGTCGGTGACGGAGTCGATCGGCTCGGTCAGGGTGCCGCCCGACGCGCGCGTGCGGAAGGTGATGTCCTTGCCGATCATCGCGGTGGTGACGGAGAACGTCGTCGCTCCGGACGATGCCGCCACGACCTCGCCGTTGACCAACCAGTCGGTCGTCACCGTCTCGGGTGCCGGGTCGAACGTGGCCGGGACGCCGGTGAGGGTGCTCCCCGGGACGGTGGTCCCGTCAGCGTCAGCGCCGGTCACGGATGAGTCCGTGACGAGCGCCGGGCCGCTCGGGGCATCGGTATCGGCGATGATGACGGCGACATGCGTGTAACCCACACCGACTGAGACGAAACGCGCACCTTGGAGATCGGCGTCGGCGGGAGCCGGTCGGATGACTCGCCAAGTGCGGTCGTTGTTGGAGCCCCAGCCTGCGTAGGTGCCCTCCTTGGTGGTGAGGAATGCCGACCCGACCGTTCCAGCAACGGACGTCACACCTTCGGCCACAATCGTCGGGTCGACGCCGCCTTCGTCGACCGGAACGTTGTGCGAGTTTCGGCCGTTCGGGTCGTGCGAGACGAGGTCGCCGTCGCTCCTGATGGAGTGCTGGAGACCACCCGTGGCGATCTCCTTGCCGACGGTCTCCGGGATCTCTTCGCTGTAGGGTCCTGCAGTTCCCTGTCCCCACCGGTAGGCGTGTCCGTCATCACTGAGAGCGACGATGTCCCCGTCGGACATCACGATCTGCTGGACGTTCGCGAGGGCGTCGGGGATATCGAGGAGAGGGGCGAAGTCGGAGGCGATCTGCAGTGATCCGTCCTCGCAGACGACCGCAAGTCCGGTGCTGCCGACCCCAACCTGGTCGGCATCGCACAGGCCCGCGGGCACCGAGCGCAAGCCGTCCCTGTCCCAGGCAACCACGTCACCGGAGGCGGTGACGGCCGCGAAGTAGGCACCTGCCGAGCTGGCAAGGTCGCGGACTGGTGCATCGAGCAGGCCAGTGGGTAGCTGGGTGAACGCGTCGCCGGAGATGACCACGCGGTTCTGGCTCGTCAGCGCCACCACCGTCGAGCTGGCGGTGACCGGAAAGACCTCGGTGAAGCGCTGCCCGGCGGGGGCCTCAATGTCGGGCAGGCGAACCTGTCGCGTCTGCGCGAAGGTGCCTTCGGTCGTCCAGTGGGCGATGCGGTCGCCGCTCGTGGGTACGGCGGCGGAGCTGCTGGCGGCGTTGATGGCGACCAGGCCACCGAGCGCGACCGCGGCGGTGGCCAGCGATGCGGCTGTGCGCCTGAATCTCGCGTGCTTCATCGGGTTCCTTCCCTACTCCCTGATCCGCCGGCCTCGGCGGCGTCTCGGGGGGAGCGGCGCGGCGAAGGACGGCGATGGTCCGGGTCAGCGTGACCCGCGCCACATGCCACGGACAAGTAGCGGCGAGGTAACGGGTGGCACTTGGATGGACGTCCAACTGCGCCGTTGATGCCGGGCATGGTGGATTGTCATGAGGGTGACAATCCACCGCACTGATGGCGGAACGCGGCTCGAAATCCATGGCGAGTGCTGGTCCTGAGGGCGCTCAATGGGTCGACCTCCGACGATTGGAATCGACATGAAGCGCTCCCGACTCTTCGCTGCCGCCCTCGGCGCCGCGCTCCTCGCGCTCGTGGGCCTGGGACCGGCTCAGGCCACCGGGTGGACCTACTACACGCCAGGCCCCCCAGCGACGTACTCGCTCACGTTCTCCGCACCCGCATCGATCACGTTCGCGACGAACACGTGCTCGGGGGCGGCCTCCAGTGGAACCACCGTCACAGGAATGCCCGTGATCGACCTCGTGAGCTTCAACGCCATGACGTTCACGGGGTGTGTCGGGATTGGTGGGCCCAGCACGATCACGATGACTGGTGCGTGGAAGCTGCACGGCACGAGCGCGGCCACGCCGGCAATGACCGACAACATCACGGTGCATGTCGACAACATCGTGGCGACGGTCCGACATGCCGTGAACCCCTTGATCTGCAGCTACACCGTGACCGGCAAGGCCGACGGCACGTTCGGCGAGGTCCCTCAGGCTCTTGCTCTGACCGAGAACGGTCTCGGTGGAGATCTGACGGTCTCGAACGTCACCGGGTGCCTCGGCCAGGTCACCAACGGTCAGGCGGCGCCGTTCACGGGAACCTACGTCACGAGCGGTCTCTACTTCGGTTGACGGGAGGCCCGCTGGCGATCTCAGCGCCAGCGGGCTAGCGGCGACCACATCGCGAGCCCGAGGGCGGTGCAGGCTGCGCCGGTGACGACGCCGTCGATCGCGGTTCCCGGTGAGACGACCAGGGCGAGCACTGTCACGGCGGTGACCATGACGACGGCCCGGCGTACCGCGCGTACTCGTGCGGCGGCTCCCCGGAGCAGTGACAGGACGGCGGCGACGTGGTGCACGCCCACATCAGCCATCTCGACCGTCAGCGGCACGCCGACGGGGCCGTCGCTGAGGGTCACGTCTCCGGATTCGAACCGCACCGACTCGGTGGTGTGACGAGCGACGACGGCGACCGCAGCTGATCCGTCGAGGCCGTCGCGGGGATCGGCATCTGCGTCGGCGACCCGCACGACCGCGGTGCCGACGGCAGCACGCAGGTGCTCGGCGGTGGCCTCGGTGTGAGCCAGCACCACGACACGAAGCCCGGCCTCGGTCATCGCAGCCGTGGCCGGTGCCGCCTGTGGGCGGATCGTGTCGGCGACGGTGATCCGGCCCATAGCGCGGCCGTCGACCTCGACGGCGACCGTGCGGGCCCAGCCGTCGGCAGGTGCTTCGACCCCGATCCAGTCGGGGCGGCCCACCCGGACCGGATGACGGTCGACCGACCCGGTCGTGCCGATACCCGGCATGTGCTGCACGTCGGTGACGCGCCCGCGCCCGGCCAACCGGGCGATGGCCTTGGCCACCGGGTCGTCGGCGTTGTGCTGGAGGGCGCCGGCGAACCAGCGGAGATTGCGATCGTGCGCCGGGTCGAGCGGTTCGACGGAGACGACGCTGAGCTCACCGGCCGTGAGGGTGCCGATCGGGTCGAGCACCACGGTGTCGATGCGCTCGAGCACGCGCAGCACCGAGGGGCCGAGTGCACGAGCCTGCGCGGCGCCGGACCGGTGGTAGGCCGAGCGCCGCACGACGCTCTCGGCGGCGAGCCAGGTGACTGCAGCGAGGGCGACGACGACCACCGCCAGCAGGTTGGACGCGTCGATGATCTCGCTCACTGCACGGCCTCGATCTGGAACAGCTCGAAGTCGCGCTGGTCGCCCGCCTTCCAGAGAGGGACGCTCGCCTTGAGCAGCATCGTGATCTGCACGACGAACTCGGGGTCGTGCAGCGCCTCGCCGAAGAGCTCGTTGATGCGCTTCCAGCGGTAGCGGACGGTCTGGGCGTGCACGCCCAGGCGCGCCGCGATGGCGGGCGCGCTGTCGCGCGACTCGAGCCACGCGAGCAGGGTCTCGGAGAGGATCTCGCGGGAGTTGGGGGTCTCTGCCAGGAGGGGCGCCAGGAGGTCCTGGCACATGCGTTGGCGCAGCTCGGGCTCAGCATGGAGCCAGATCTGCGTGCGGTGCTCGGCGCAATCGAGCACGGGCCCGTCGGTGATGATGCCGCGGCGCGCGAGCGACAGCGCGCGCCGGGCCCAGCGATGCGCGGCGGCAACTCCGGCAGCGGGCACGGCCCAGCTCACGGCGACGCGGGCCTGGGACCCGGCGGCAGCCAGGTTGTCCACCACGTGGTCGCGGTCCTCGGCGGCGGCGATGACGACGAGCTGGGTCGGGCCTCGCAGCGACAGCGCGCCCGTCAGGGCCTCGGGAAGCTCCGGGGCCTCGTGTCCGGTGTCGAGCACGGCGACGACCATCTCGTCGGGCAGGCCGGTGACGGGCTCGTCCTCGTCGCCTTGGGTCGGAGTCCGCCCGGCCAGCAGCTGTTCGGTGATCTTGCGTCGGTTGAGGTCGTGGTCGAGGCGCCGCTTGCCCGCGCGGAAGCCCGCGCCGACCTCGCTCGTGAGGTGCGACAGGTAGCGGTGTGCCGCCAGCGACAGTCGTCCGAGAACTGCGGCGTCGTCGATGCTGGGTCCGCCGTCAGCCGTGAGGGCCGAGGGCAGGTTGGTGCCGGCGACGAGCAGGGCGCCGTAGAGGTCGGCGACGTCGTCGTGCCGGGCGGCATGGCGTTGGCCGAGCGTGCGGAACTGGCGTCCGACCGCGCGGTCGCGATGCGGCATGCCATCGAACAGGTCGAGGAACTCGTGGAGGGCCGCCGCGAGGGCCTCCTCGATGAACTGTCGCCCGCGTCCCTCACGGTCGGCGTACAGGCCCACGGCGCGCGTGACGTGCACGCTGACGGTCTTGGCTACCTCGGGCACGTGGGGGCGCGCCTGCCGGGCGAACTCGGCCACGGGAGGAAGTGGTGACGCGGCGGGCTGAATCATGAGCCCCCGCATCGCGTCACGCCAGTCGCGATCCCCACCGTCGTCCCCCCGATCAGCTGGTGTGCTGCGGGTCACAGTAGTACCGGGTGGGGGAGGCGCGGTCAACCAGGTGACAGCCATCGCGACTCCGCGATCCCTGTCGCCCCGTCACGGGGCGGTGGCCCCGGGGGCGTAGTCGGGGAACGGCAGCGGTGACGGGACACCTTCGACCTGCTCGGACAGGTCCGGGGGGCACCCCGACTGGGAGATTGGCGTACCTGGCGCCGGGGGCAAGGGAAATCCCTCGGGGCTGGATCGCGAGATACAGCCGAGAATGCCAATCTTGATGGATACCGGGTTTCCGTTGCCGGAGATGGTCGAGGTCAGGATCGGTGACACGTCGTCGCCGTCGGAGGTCAGGCAGCCGGAAAATCCGGGGATGTCGAGAGTGCCGTTGAGGGTCCCCCCGTCGACGCCGGAGAAACCGACGTCCTGGTCAAAGTTCTCGCCCGCCGCCTTGTCGATGGTGATGTCCTCGCTGGCGATGTCCAGCGCTGCTGACGGACCCGTGGAACAAGTGCCCGTAAGGGCGATGGTCACGCCGTCGATTCGGAGGCCGACGACTGCGAGCTCCACGTCGGCCTTCAACACGGTCGGCGGGTAGTACTCCTTGTCCTGGATGAAGTCGACGGTGTAGGTGGGGCGTATCCGCAGCCCTACCGGGAGATCGTCTTCGTCGCGAACTTGCCTGAGCTGCAGGTCGACCTCGGTCGGTATTCCTCCGAATGCCACGGTCCGTGCAGTGATGACGGGTGAGTTCCCGTACGTCTCGGCCGGGTTGGCAGGAACGAGAAATGCTTGGATGTCGTAGTCGGCGACGGTCGACACCACGGCGCCACTCTCATTGGTGACGTCCCGCGTCACGAGATCGATGTTCGTGGCCGCGATCGAGACCGGGACGCGAGTCCACTGCAGTGCGGTCACGGCACCGGCCCGGCCGACCTGGGCCACGTTGCTCCACCCGTAAAGGTTGAGGTCGGACTCGCTCAAGCCCCCCGGTAGGCCGGTGGCAGGAATTAGAGGTAAGCCAGGCTGCGGTCCCTCCTCCGCCTTCGAGGTACTGGGGAGCAGAAGAAGAGGGAGCGCAGCGCAACCTGCGATGAGGGCGCGCTTGCGACGTGACGGTGACCACACCCAGCTACCGTTGCAAGTTCGTGGCTCTAGGGGCAACCGTGCGCCGGAGATCGCGACGGATCAAAGGCAGAAGTTGTCATGTGGGTGACAAGTCTTCGTCGCCGCGGGATGACTCGTCCTGGTGGTGGTTGTCGAGTGGGGCACCCGCGGCTGGACTCTCCTTACTGTCCGGCGTCGTGCCGGACAGTGAGGAGGTCATCATGAAGGTCCAACACGCTCTCGTTGGTCTCACCGTGGCGCTCGTGCTGGGCACGGTGACGGCAGCTCACGCGGCTGGCCCGCCGTACACCGTTGCTGTGGGAGGCAGTACGACGGGAATGCAGGCCATCACGTTCACGAGCTCTGGCGCGGTGACGTTCGCCATCAAGAACAACGCCGGGACGGTCGTCAACATGAACTGCACCGAGATCAGTGGCACCGGCACGGTCATGAAAGGCGTCGGCGTGAACCCGATCGCCTCGATCACGTCGACGACGTGGACTGGATGTCGCTTTCCGTGGTTCGGCGCGTTGAATGTCATCCAGAACGTCTCGTCGAACATTGCTGGCACAGGTGCGACTGCCACCGCCGGGACCAGCGACAGTGTCACAGGGCACTTTGGCAACGTGAACTTCGGATGGGTGGCAGCTTCAAGCCCGGCCTCATGTTCGTTCACGGTGTCCGGCAAGCTCGACATGGCGTTCAATGAGGCCACTCAGCAGATTTTGATCAACGAGACTGGCTACTCCGGCGACGCAGTGCTGCCGAACGTCGGACCCTGCGCGGGACAGGTGCAGGCGGGGAATCCATTCGACATGGTGGCGAAGTTGAACGTCAGCACGGGCGGCGCTGGGGCGATCAATCTGTCCTGATCTGGAGTCAGAAGCGCTGCGCGTGTCCCGTGTCGGCGCTCGTTCTGGCGCCGAGGGCTGTCGAACATCAAGGGCGCAGGTTGTCACGCCGGTGACAACCTGCACTCTCTCCGTGGAGAGGTCCTTGCGCGATCTGTGCGTCAGTCGGTGCCCTGGAGCGATCGCTCGACGCCCGCCGAGCGTGAGACAAGGAGTCCGTCATGAAGATTCGACATATCGCGGCCGCCATGGCAGCGACCCTCGTGGTCGCCGTGCCTACCGCGGCTTTCGCTGGAGGGTCGCCCTACATCGTGTCCGTCGGCGGCAGCGCCGTCGGTGCCTCCGGCCACCCGATCACTGCATCGAGCACGGGTGCTGTGCAAGTCAGCGCCCGGAATCTCTCGTCGACCGTGGTCAACATGAACTGCACTTGGGCAGCGATGACCGGGACCGTCACGTCGGGTACGGCAGTCAACCCAGTCTTGAGCTTTCCGGCGCTGGCGACGAACTTCACCGGGTGCAGCGTTCCGGGCGGGCCAGCAACGGGTACTCGCCTCTCGCCTTCTCACTTTGTGGGCACAGGCACCAATGCAACGACGTCGATCGAGACCGTCGCGGGACATCTGAGCGTCCACGCGACTTTCAGCGTGACAGCCAATCCGAACGTCTGCTCCTTCACCATCGACGGGCACGCGAGAGCTTCGTTCGACGAAGCGACACAGCGGCTGATCCTGAACGAGTCCGGCTATACAGGCAACCTCGTGGTCACCAGCGTGAGGGGTTGTCTTGGGCGTCTCCAGGTCGGCAACCCCGTCAACCTGATCACCGCGCTCGACGTGCTCTCGCCGGACGGTCTGATTGACCTCAGCTGACCCTGGGCGGACCCCTGGGCTGTCATGAGGATGGCACCCAGGGCGGAGGGTGCAGGTTGTCACGTCCATGACAACCTGCACCCTCCATGGAGCTCAACCCGGACGTGCACCTTGCGCGGCCTCCTTGTCAGTCGATGCCCTGGGGAGGTTCGCTCGACACCCGCCGAGCGTGAGACAAGGAGTCCGTCATGAAGATTCGACACATCGCCGCCGCCATGGCGGCGGCTCTCGTTGTTGCCGTCCCCGCCGCAGCTTTCGCCGCGGGGCCGCCGTACAAGGTGTCCGTCGGCGGCAGCGCCGTCTACAGCCCCTCCCACCCGATCACCGCCACCAGCGTCGGATCGCTCCCGCACACGATCCGCAATGCGTCGTCGACCATCGTCAACGTTCCGTGCACGTCGGCTCAGCTGACGGGCACCGTCACGTCCGGCACCGGGATCAACCCGGTCATGGTCTTCCCGTCCTCGATCTGGTCCGGATGCACCATTCCGGGCGGGGCCGCCTTGATGACCCAGGGATCGACCTGGAACTTCGTGGGCACCGGGTCCAACGCGACAGCGTCCATGACTGATGTGGTCGCTGGCTGCGTCAGCAACGTGAAGTT
>JAHEXN010000068.1:0-10975 GCA_023252095.1 Actinomycetes bacterium
ACCGAGATGTTCGGCATGCGCCGCAACTACTGGCACGGCCGGGGTGCGGAGATCTATGCCGGCACCAACGAGATCCAGCGCAACATCATCGCCGAGCGCGGCCTCGGCCTGCCCAAGGAGCCCCGCGGATGAAGATCGCCTTCGAGCCCGAGCAGCAGGCGCTCGCCGCCGGTTTCGACCGTGCGGTCGGGTCGCTCGCCACACCCGAGGCCCTGCGAGCGCTCTGGGACAGCGAGACCGGTCGCTCGCCCGAGCTCTGGGACGCCCTGGTCGGCATGGGGCTGCCGGCGATCCTCGTGCCGGAGGAGCACGGCGGCTTCGACGGCAACCTCGTCGACCTGGCGCTCGTCCTCGAGAGCGTCGGACGCCACGCGGTGCCCGACGCTCTGCTCGAGGCGCTCGTGACCGGTCCGGTGGCCTTGGCGCGTGCAGGTTCGCCCGAGCAGCAGGAGCGCTGGCTGCCCGGCATCGCTGACGGCTCGCTCCGGGTTACGGCCGCGCTCCGCGGACTCGCCTCTGTGCCCGACGCCCACGTCAGCGACCTGCTGGTCTACCGCGACGGCGAAGACCTGCTGGTGGTCGAGCTCGGGGCCTGCACCGTGACGAAGCTGACGGTGATGGATCCGTCGCGCCGTCAGTTCGCCGTGGAGGTGCCGGACGGTGCCGCCGAGGTGCTGCCGGGATCGGCCGCTGCGCTCGATGCCGTCCTGGCGCACGAGGGAGCCGGGTCGTCGTCGGTGCTGATCGGTCTGTCACAGCGGATGATCGATGACACCGTCGCCTACGCCAAGGTGAGGGAGCAGTTCGGCCGCGTGATCGGCTCCTTCCAGGCCGTGAAGCACCAGCTCGCCGATGCGACCGCCCGCATCCAGATGGCCTCGTTCCAGGTACATGCAGCGGCCGCGAAGGTTGCTGGCGACGCCGAGGACACGCGGTTCGCCGCGTTGGCCGCCCGGCAGGTCGCGCTCGACGCCGAGTTCGAGGCCAACCGCGCGGCACTGCAGCTGCACGGTGGCATCGGCTTCACGTGGGAGCACGACCTCCAGATCTGGCTCAAGCGGGGCAAGGCGCTCGAGCAGGCCCACGGGAACCGTGGCGAGATCGCCGACGAGATCGGCGCGGCCGTCCTGGCCCGCCTCTGAAAGGGAACTGATGACGACACCCGACGCCGAGGCCGCCGTCCTGCTGGACCGCGAGGGACCAGTCGCGACGATCACGCTCAACCGGCCGCACCGCAAGAACGCGATGAACGCGGAGAGCTGGAGCGTGCTCTACGACCACCTGCGCACGGTCGCGCTCGACGACTCGATCCGCGCCGTCGTGCTGACCGGCGCCGGCAGCACGTTCTGCGCCGGTGCCGACATCTCGGGGGTACCCGGTGGTCACCCGCTGACGCGGGTGCGAAACATCAGCCGCACGGCCGACGCGCTCTACAACCTGGCGAAGCCGGTCATTGCCAAGGTCGAGGGCGCCGCCGTCGGCGCCGGCTGGAACATGGCGTTGTGCTGTGACTTCGTCGTTGCCTCGTCGGAGGCGAAGTTCTCGGAGATCTTCGCCAAGCGTGGCCTGACGATCGACTTCGGTGGTGCGTTCCTGCTGCCACGTCTTGCGGGCCTGCAGCAGGCCAAGCGTCTGGCGTACCTCGCCGAGTTCGTGACGCCCGACGAGGCGCGCGAGCTCGGACTCGTGACGTGGGTCAAGGAACCGGGCGAGCTGCACGGCTTCGTCGACGACCTCGCCGCCCGGCTCGCCAAGATGCCGCCGATCTCGATCGCGCAGAGCAAGGACCTCCTGCAGGCCGGCATCCTCCAGTCCTTCCGCGAGGTGCTCGACAACGAGGCCCGCGCGCAGGCCATCAACTACGCCACGGTCGACGCACCGGCCGCGTTCAAGGCCTTCGCCGACAAGACCGACGTCGACTTCACGGGGGAGTGGGGCATCAAGTGAGCGACGCGACGACGACCGACTACACGCAGATCTCGGTCGAGCTGGTCGACCGGGTCCTGGAGATCACGCTCGACCGTCCCGACCGGCTCAACGCCTTCACGCCGAGGATGACCGCCGAGCTCGTGCGCGCGCTCGACCGCGCCGACGCCGACGACGAGGTGCGGGTGGTCCTCGTGACGGGCGCGGGCCGCGGCTTCTGCGCGGGCGCCGACCTCGGCTCGGCCGGCAGCAAGCCGTTCGGCTACGAGGGCAAGGGCATGCAGCCCGACGCCGACGAGGACGACACCATCGATGGTCTTCGTCGTGACGGTGGTGGCCAGATCGCGACGCGTCTCGCCTCGCTGCGCAAGCCGGTGATCGCGGCGATCAACGGGGCTGCGATCGGCGTGGGCGCCACGATGACCTTGCCGATGGACATCCGCATCGCCTCGACCACGGCGAAGTTCGGGTTCGTGTTCGCGCGCCGGGGCATCGCGCCCGAGGCCGTCTCGAGCTGGTTCCTGCCTCGCGTCGTCGGGATCTCGCAGGCGAGCGAGTGGGCGCTCACGGGGCGCATCTTCGACGCCGAGGAGGCCAAAGCGGGTGGCCTGGTGTCGCGGGTCGTCGAGCCCGACGACCTCCTGCCCACCGCGCGCGCCGTCGCACGTGAGATCGCCGACAACACGTCGGCGGTGTCGGTCGCCGTCACCCGACGGATGCTGTGGTCACAGCTCACCCAGACCGAGATCTGGGAGACGCACCACCTCGAGAGCCGGCTCATCGCCGAGCTCAAGACCGGTCCGGACGCGGCCGAGGGCGTGCAGTCGTTCCTCGAGAAGCGGCCCGCCGAGTTCACAGCCGGACTCGACGAGCACGTCCCTGCCATGCTGCCCGAGTGGCCAGCCCGGCCCGGCTGGGCCCACTGATCTCCCCCTCCTCCTGAGACCGCACAACCGAGAGACAGGACCGTCTGCATGCTGCGTACCCGCTTCACCGAGATCTTCGGCGTCGAGCACCCCATCGTCCAGGGCGGCATGCAGTGGGTCGGCCGCGCCGAGCTCGCCGCTGCCGTCTCCGATGCCGGCGGCCTTGGCATCATCACGGCCCTGACGCAGCCGACACCGGAGGATCTCTTCGCCGAGATCCGACGCGCTCAGGAGCTGACGGACAAGCCCCTCGGCGTGAACCTCACGATCCTGCCCACGATCAACCCGCCGCCGTACGACGAGTACCGGAAGGCGATCGCCGAGGCCGGCATCACGATCGTCGAGACCGCGGGTCAGAACCCGGAGCCGCACATCTCGTTCTTCCACGACCACGGCATCAAGGTGCTGCACAAGTGCACGAGCGTGCGGCACGCGGTCAAGGCCGAGAAGGTCGGTGTCGACGGGGTGAGCATCGACGGCTTCGAGTGTGCCGGTCACCCCGGTGAGGACGACATCCCTGGGCTGGTGCTGATCCCGGCCGCCACGAGCAAGCTGACGATCCCGGTCATCGCATCCGGTGGCATCGCCGACGAGCGAGGCCTGGTCGCCGCGCTGGCGCTCGGCGCCGACGGTGTCAACATGGGCACGCGGTTCATGAGCGTGCAGGAGTCGTTCATCCACGCCGACGTGAAGCAGCGCATCGTCGATGCCACCGAGCGTGAGACCGAGCTGATCTTCCGCCCGCTCCGCAACACCGCGCGCGTGGCCCGCAACGAGGTCAGCACCAAGGTCGTCGAGATGCTCGACGAGGGCGCCCAGTTCCCCGAGATCAAGGACCTCGTCGCGGGTGCCCGCGGCCGCACGGTCTACGAGACCGGCGACCTGGACGCGGGCGTCTGGTCGGTCGGCATGGTCCAGGGCCTCATCGAGGACGTCCCGACCGCGCGCGAGCTCATCGAGCGCATGGTCGCCGGCGCCGAGCAGATCATCCAGCAGCGCCTCGGCGGCTTCGTCACGACCTGACAGCTCTGGCGCTCTCCCCTCCAGATGTGTGCGCAACCCACCGAGATCGGTCCGTTCGGGGTCGGTGTGAGCACACCTCTGGTGGGTCTGGGTGACCCTGAGCGCGCGTGCTGCACCTCGCGGGCCTGTTCATCGAGCTGCCGCGCAGCTGATGCAGGTGCGTGCCACCGGTCTCGCCTCGAGGCGACCGTCTGCGATCGGTCCGCCGCATTGCTCGCAGGTGCCGTAGGTGCGGGCGGCCACGCGCTCGAGCGCCGTGTCGATCTCGGCGAGGTGCCGCTCTGCCTGCGCGACGAGGGCCCCGGTCTGCTCGCGCTCGAACGCGATCGTGGCGCCCTCAGGGTCGTGCTCGTCGTCGGCGTTGGAGTCGCGCGACGCTGCGACGATGCCGTCGAAGTCGCGCGTCAGACTCGCGAGTCGGCGGAGGGTCTCCGTGCGCTCGGCCTCGAGGCGGTAGCGGGCGTCGGACATGGGGTCACCGTAGGTCCAGGCGCCCACATCTCGGACACGGCAATTGGTCCCCGGGCACGGCTGATTCGTCGTGCCCGGGGACCAATGACGGAGTCAGCTCCGAAATTCGAGGGTCAGCGGACGGGCACGCGGCCGCCGTCGACGGAGAAGGTCTGGCCGGTCATGTAGCTGCAGTCGGGGGAGGCCAGGAAGACGTAGACGCCGGCGATCTCCTCGGGCTCGGCCCAGCGACCGAGCGGGATGGACTCCAGGTACTTGTCCTTGAAGCGCTCGTCGGTGCGGATCGTCTCGGTCATCGGCGTGGAGGCGGCCGGGGCGATCGCGTTGACGATGATGCCGGCGGGCGCCAGCTCCTTGGCCGCGGAACGCGCCATGCCGAGCAGGCCGGCCTTGGCGGTGGCGTAGTTGATCTGGCCGATCGTGCCGTTGATGCCGGCGGCCGAGCTCGTCAGGATGATGTTGCCCTGCTTGAGCTCGCGCATGCCCGGCACGACCGCCTGCAGCCAGTAGAAGCTGCCGTTGACGTGGGTGGCCATGACGACGTCCCACTGCTCGTCGGTCATCTTCCAGAGCATCGCCGGCCGGGTGACGCCGGCGTTGCTGACGAGGATCGTGATGGTGCCGAGCCTCTCCGCGATCTCGGCGGCAGCGGCCTCGACCGACGCGCGGCTCGCGACGTCGTTCGCGACGCCGATCGCCGTGCCACCGCTCGCGTTGATCGCGTCGGCCACCTCGTTCGCGCGGTCGCCGTCGATGTCGATGACCGCGACCTTGGCGCCCTCGGCGGCGTACCGCTCGGCGATCGCGCGGCCGATGCCCTGGCCGGCGCCGGTGATGACGGCGACGCGGTCCTGCAGGACTCCTTCAGACATGGGGTGCTCCTTCGTGGGTGAGATGGACGAGATCAGAGGGTCGAGGCGTCGCCGAGCAGCGCCGTGACCTGGCTGGAGAGGACGCCACCGTTGCCGTGGACCAGGCCCACGTGGGCGTCGGCGACCTGGCGGTCGCCCGCCTCGCCGCGCAGCTGCCGCACGGCCTCGACGATGAGGAAGATGCCGTACATGCCCGGGTGGGTGTACGAGAGGCCGCCGCCGTTGGTGTTGACCGGCAGGCGTCCGCCGGGGGCGATGCCGCCGTCGGCGACGAATGAACCGCCCTCGCCCTTGGTACAGAAGCCGAGGTCCTCGAGGAACAGCAGCGTGTTGATCGTGAAGGCGTCGTAGACCTCGACGACGTCGACGTCGGACGGCCTCAGCCCCGCGAGGTCGAAGGCCCGTGCCCCGGACTCCACGGCCGCCGTGGTGGTCAGGTCGGGCGTCGTCGAGATGTTCATGTGCCGCGAGGCCTCGGCGACCGAGAGGATCGGCACGAGCGGCTGTCGGAGGTCGCGGGCCCGCTCGGTCGTCGTGACCACCACGGCACCAGCGCCGTCGGTGACGAGGCAGCAGTCGCGGACGGACAGGGGGGTGGAGACCATGCGCGCGCCGAGCACGTCGTCGATCGACAGGTCGTCGCGGGTGAATGCGTCGGGGTGCAGCTGGGCCCACTTGCGGGCGGCGACCGCGATCTCGGCGAGGTCCTTCCGCGTCGTCCCGAACTCGTGCATGTGTCGGGCCGCGGCGAGCGCGTAGCCCGAGACCGGCATGCGAGGGCCGAACGGTGCCTCGTACGACGGCACCAGGTTCGCGCCTGACGTCGCGAGACCGCCGGAGTGGGAGTGCTGGTTGCTGCCGTAGGCGATCAATGCGACCTCGGCCATGCCCGCATCGATCGCGGCGGTCGCGTGACGCAGGTGGGCGACGAACGAGCTGCCACCCGTGGCAGTCGTGTCGACGTAGCGCGGCTGCAGACCCAGGTACTCGCTGAGCGTCGTGGCGGGGAAGGTGAAGAAGGCCGAGTGGCAGAAGACGGCGTCGATGTCGGACGGCCTCAGACCGGCGTCGGCGATGGCGTCCAGGGAGGCCTCCCCGGCGATCTGCAGGGCTGAGACGTCCGGGCCGACCTCACCGAGCCCGGCCTCGGCGACGCCGACGATGCTGGTGCTGCCGCGCAGCTGGGCCTCGTTCGTCATGCGTCCACCCCGGTCGACAGTGCGGCGAGGGGCAGCAGGTCGCCACCCCCGGCGATCGCGCGGACCTCGACACGTACGTCGTCTCCGATCGTGGCGGACGTCGCGTCGGGGCCGTCGAGGCGCGACATCATGCGGAATCCCTCGGCGACGTCGAGGATCACGACGGTGTAGGGATCCTGGTCGCGGGGTGAGATCGTCGTGGCGGAGTAGATCGTGGCGTCGCCCGCACTCTCGGCCCAGGCCAGCTCCCGGCTGCCGCATGTCGGGCAGACGGGCCGCGGCGGGAACACGGCGTGACCGCCCCCGCACTGCTGGAACGCCAGCACGCCCTCGGTCAGTCGACGACGGTAGGTCGCGTCCAGCGACCTCTCCTGGGCGAGCGACATCGATTCCTCCTGGGGATCAACGGGAGATGGTTGAAGATAGCATTCATGATAGTATACATTCATGCATGATGTTGCTAGCCCCACCCGGGACCAGCCTGAAGAGGAGTCGTCGTGACCGGTGAGACTGACCGCACTGGCCCGCTGAGCGGGGTGCGCGTCCTCGACCTGACGCGGGTCGTGATGGGCCCCCTGGCCACGCAGGTGCTGGCCGACCAGGGCGCTGACGTGATCCTCGTCGAGGCGCCGGGTGGCGACACGAACCGCGTGATGGGCCCCGGCCCGCACGCGGAGCTGTCCGGCATCGCGTTGAACCCGCTGCGCAACAAGCGCTCGATCGACATCGACCTGAAGTCGGAGGAGGGCCGCGAGATCATCCGCGCCCTCGTGCCGGAGTGTGACGTCGTGGTCGCCACGATGAGGCCGCAGGTCCTGCGTCGCCTCGGGCTCGACTACGAGTCCCTGAAGCTGCTCAAGCCCGACCTCGTCTACTGCCAGGCCCAGGGCTTCCCGCTCGACAGCGAACGCGCCGAGGAACCGGCGTACGACGACATCATCCAGGCCGCCAGTGGGGTCGCCGACATGGTCGAGCGCGTCACCGGTGAGCCGTCGTTGCTGCCCACGATCTTCGCCGACAAGGTCTGTGGCCTCGTCATGGCGCAGGCCATCGTCGCCGCGTTGTTCCACCGTGAGCGCACCGGGCACGGCCAGCACGTCGAGGTGCCGATGCAGCAGGCGACTGCCGCGTTCATGCTCGCGGAGCACGGCAGCGGCGCCATCCCGGAACCACCCATCACCGAGGGGGATCGCCCTGCCGCCGGCTACCCGCGGGTGCTCTCGCCGGAGCGCCGCCCGCACCCCACGAAGGACGGGCTCGTCCACCTCTTCCCGTACCTGCCAAAGCATTACGCGCGGCTCTTCGCCGCCGCCGGCGTCGAGGACGCCGAGCACGACGATCGCTACGTCGACCAACGTGCGACGCTCGTCAACTCCGACTCGCTCTACCGCGAGGTGCGCAAGTACGGGCCCACGCGGACGACCCAGGAGTGGCTCGAGTTCTGTCGCGCCGAGGGCATCCCGGCCACCAAGGTCGCGACCCTGCAGGACCTCGTCGACGACCTCGAGCTGACCGAGCACCCGACCGTCGGGCACTACCGCCTGGTGCCTCAGATGGCGAACTTCTCCCGGACGCCCGGCGGGTTGCGCCGCGACGCTCCGATGATCGGCGAGCACACCGACGAGGTGCTGGCCGAGTTCCTCCCGGAACAGGTGCAACACCCCGCCGGCGTGGGCGACGTCGAACCGATGCAGACGGCGAGAGGCCTGGCATGAGACTCGAGGCGACCGAGCTGACTCGCACCGAGCGCGACCTGCAGGACGAGGTCCGCTCCTGGCTCGACGAACGACTTCCCGAGGGGTCCTATCCCTTGGGTCTCGGCATGGCAGGTGCGATCGACCCTGAGTTCTCGCGCGACCTGGGCGCCCGGGGCTGGCTCGGCATGTCACTGCCCGTCGAGCACGGTGGGCACGGGCGCACGGCGGTCGACCGTCTGGTCGTCGTCGAGGCGCTGCTCGCCCGCGGTGCGCCGGTCGGGTACCACTGGATCGGGGACCGTCAGTCAGGACCCAGCATCGCGGCCAACGGCACCGAGCTCCAGAAGAAGGAGATCCTGCCGGGCATCGTCAGCGGTGACCTCTCGTTCTCGATCGGCATGAGCGAGCCCGATTCGGGCTCCGACCTCGCCTCCGTCCGCACCCGTGCTGAGCGCGTCGAGGGTGGCTGGGTCGTCAACGGCTCCAAGATCTGGACGACCGGCGCCTTCGAGGCGACCCACATCCTCTCGCTGTTCCGCACGTCCGAGGACCGGCACACGGGTCTCACGCAGTTCATCGTCGACCGACACGCGCCGGGCCTGACCGTCTCACCGATCGAGTTCATCGACGGTACCCGTGACTTCTGCGAGCTCTCGTTCGTCGACATGTTCATCTCCGACGACTGGCGCCTCGGCGAGGTCGGCTCGGGCTGGGGTCAGAACACCGGCGAGCTCGCTCTCGAGCGTGGAGGCGTCGACCGCTGGATGTCCGCGATGCCGTTGCTCGAGCGCTGGGCCGTCCGTGAGTCGGCCACCTCCGGCTCCCGAGCGACGGCCGAGCTCGGTTCGATCGTCGCTCGTTGCTGGGCCTTCCGCGGCATGAGCCTGGCCGTGGCGCGCATGGTCGACGACGGCCAGTCGCCGGTCACCGAGGCCGCCCTGATCAAGGAGATGTCGACCCGATTCGAGCAGGAGTGTCTCGAGGTCATGGTGCGCCACCTCGGCCGCCCGCTCCGGACCGATGCCGACGACCCCTACGAACGTCTGCTCGCGAAGGCCGTGCAGGTCGCGCCGTCGTGGACGATCCGGGGCGGCACCAACGAGATCCTGCGGTCCGTCATCTCGAAGGGGCTGCGCACACGATGAAGGACAACGCGATGAGCGAGACCGTGAGGGCCGACGAGGAGCTCGTCGAGCTGCTGGAGGACTTCTTCGCCCGCGAGGTCACACCCGACCTGGTGGCGGCGGCGGAGCAGTCCGGTGAGCTGCCGAGTGCTCTGTGGGCCCGCGCCGAGGCGGTGCAGATCCCGTGGATCGGCATCGCCGAGGAGCACGGAGGTGTGGGTGGCACGTTCGCGGACGTCGTGGCGCTCGTGCACCACGCCGCGTACCGCGCGACCCCGCTCCCGTTGCTCGAGCACCACCTTGCCGCGACGCTGCTGGCTCGGACGGGCCTCGGTCACGTGGACGGACCGCTGACGGTGGCCGGGATCTCCGGCCACGACGACGTGCCTGTCGTCGACGGCGCCGCGATCAGCGGCCGGATCCCGGCTGTTCCGTGGGCCGCCGATGCCGCCGCCGTGGTGCTGCTGACTCGTGACCCGCATGGCGCTGACGTGGTCGCCGTCGTGCGCCGCGACGACCTCACCCTCGAGCCGGCGACGGACCTGGCCGGGACGCCCGTGCCGACCGTGGTGCTGACCGATGCCTCGGTCGAGGTCGGCCGGCTCGACGGTGGGGCCGAGGTGTTCCTCCGGTACGCCGAGGTGCTGCGATGCTCGGCCCTCGCTGGCCTGCTGCGCCGCCTCTACGACCTCACGTCGAGCTATGTGTCCGAGCGTCATCAGTTCGGCAAGCCGGTCGGCTCCTTCCAAGCCGTCCAGATTCACACCGTCACGCTCGCCCAGGCCGCCACGATGTCGATGCTCAGCGTCGATCGCGCTGCTGGCGCTGTGGCCCTCGGGCTCGGCGAGCTCGAGGTCGCCGCGACCTCGGTCGTCGTCGGGCAGAACGCCGTCCGCGCCGCGACTGCCGCACACCAGGCCCACGGGGCCATTGGCATGACTCGTGAGTATCCGCTTCAGCAGCTGACACGCCGGGTCCATGCGATCCGCCAGCTGTGGGGCTCCTTGACCGAGGCCGAGGAAGCGGTGGGCCTCGCCGCCCTCGCCGCCCCGCGTCTCTCCGAGCTCGTCGCCCGTCACCCAGAGGAAGGACTCCAGTCCGCATGAGCAGCTCTCCATCAGTCCCCGTGGCCGTCACGACCGACGGCCACGTCGCGACGATCGAGGTCCAGAGCCCGCCGACGAACTACTTCGACGTCGACGTCCTGCGGAGCATCGCGGACGCGGGCCTCGAGCTCGCCGAGAACGGCACCCGTGTCATCGTGCTCGCCTCGCAGGGCAAGCACTTCTGCGCCGGCGCCAACTTCGGCAGCGGTGGTCTCGGCGAGGACCGCGTCAGCTCCTCGCGCGAGATCTACCGCGCGGCACACCGGATCTTCACGATCCCGATCCCGGTCGTCGCAGCCGTGCAGGGCTCGGCAGTGGGCGGTGGCCTGGGCCTGGCCTGTGCCGCCGACTTCCGCGTCGCAGCGCCCTCGACCCGCTTCCATGCCAACTTCGCGCAGCTCGGCTTCCACCAGGGATTCGGCCTCAGCGTCTCGCTGCCGCGCATCGTCGGAGCTCAGACCGCATCGCGCCTTCTCCTGACGGCCGAGCGGGTGACGGGGGAGAAGGCTGCCTCGATCGGGCTGGCCGACGTGCTGGTCGAGGACGGTGGCGACCCCAACGCTTCGGTGCGGGCGGGCGCACATGCACTCGCCACGACCCTGGCGGAGCGCGCTCCGCTGGCCGTACGCGG
>JAHEXN010000068.1:10985-11934 GCA_023252095.1 Actinomycetes bacterium
TTGCGAGACGGACTGGCCGACGAGATCGCCGCGGTCCTCGAGCACGAGATCAGTGAGCAGGCCCGACTGTGGAAGACAGCGGACTCGACCGAGGGGATCGCCGCGAACCTCGAGCGTCGTCCGGCGGAGTTCACCGGACGCTGATCAGGCGTCGATACGATCTGTCAGACATGTCGCGCTGGAAGGACATCACATGAGGATCCGCGGAGCAGTCCTGGACCGCATCGGAGACCCGTTCCCGTTCGAGGAGTCCCGGCCCTTGCGTGTGGTCGAGCTCGAGCTGGACGACCCCGGGCCGACCGAGGTCCTGGTCGAGATCGAGGCCGCCGGCGTGTGCCACTCCGACCTCTCGGTCGTCGACGGCAACCGTTCGCGGCCCGTGCCGATGCTGCTCGGCCACGAGGCCGCGGGGCTCGTCCGGGCTGTCGGCGCGGAGGTCACCGACCTGCCGCTCGGGACCCGTGTGGTCATGACCTTCCTGCCACGCTGCGGAGCGTGCGCCGGCTGCCTCACCGACGGGATGGCGCCGTGCCAGCCCGGGTCGGTCGCGAACGGCGCCGGCGTCCTCCTGGCCGGGGGGAGCCGACTGCACGACGGTGGCACCGAGATCGCCCACCACCTGGGTGTCTCCGGGTTCGCGACGCACGCCGTGGTCGACCGTCGGTCGCTCGTGGTCGTCGACGCCGACGTCCCTGCCGACGTCGCCGCCGTCCTCGGCTGTGCGGTGCTGACGGGCGGCGGTGCCGTCATCAACGTGGCCAAGCCGCGTCCGGGCTCGAGCATCGCCGTCGTGGGTCTGGGCGGTGTCGGCCTCGCGGCGGCCATCACGGCTCTCGCGCACGACGACGTGCGGGTCATCGGCATCGACATGCTGGAGCACAAGCTTGCCGCCGCCCGCGAGCTCGGGGTGCACGAGACGTACACCCCTCAGGAGGCGGCTGAGCAGGGC
>JAHEXN010000068.1:11944-12630 GCA_023252095.1 Actinomycetes bacterium
GTGTTCGCCTCGGCCCTGGCCCTCACCGCGCCCGGTGGACGCACGATCACCGTGGGCCTGCCGACGCCCCAGGAGACCGTCGAGATCTCCCCCCTCGCGCTCGTGGCCGAAGGGCGCACGATCGTCGGCAGCTACCTGGGATCGGCCGTGCCGGCCCGCGACATCCCGGTCTTCGTCGACCTCTGGAGGGCCGGGAAGCTCCCGGTCGAGAAGCTGATCAGCTCGACGATCGCGCTCGACGAGATCAACCGGGCGATGGACCTGCTCGCGAGCGGGGCCGAGCTGCGCCAGATCATCCGGTTCGACGCGGGCACCGACCCGGCCGAGACCCGCGCGTGAGCGTCGCGCAGTACATCGACGACCTGCTGGGCGGCGCGAACGCCGACCTCTTCATCGACGGCACATGGCGCGCCGCGTCCTCGGGCCGGCGATTCGTCGTGGCAGACCCGGCGACGGGCACGTCGCTGACGCAGGTCGCCGACGGCGACGCGAGCGACGGGTCCGCTGCGCTGGCCGCGGCCGACCGAGCGCAGGACTCATGGGCGGTCGTGCCGCCGCGCGAACGGGCGGGTCTCCTCATGGCCGCGTTCGACGTGGTGCTCGAGAACCGTGAAGGCTTCGCCGCGTTGATCACGGCCGAGATGGGCAAGTCGCTCGCGGAGGCGCGCGGCGAGGTCGCATACGGC
>JAHEXN010000311.1 GCA_023252095.1 Actinomycetes bacterium
GCCGCAGCGGGCGTCTCCATCCGGATCGGCGTCAACGCAGGCTCGCTCGAGCCCTCGCTCATGCAGAAGTACGGCAGGGCCACGCCCGAGGCGCTCGTCGAGAGCGCCGTCTGGGAGGCCTCGCTGTTCGAGGAGCACGACTTCCACGACTTCAAGATCTCGGTCAAGCACAACGACCCGATCATCATGGTGAAGGCCTACCGCCTGCTCGCCGAGCGGGGCGACTGGCCCCTGCACCTCGGGGTCACCGAGGCCGGCCCGTCGTTCCAGGGCACCATCAAGAGCGCGACGGCCTTCGGCATCCTGCTCTCGGAGGGCATCGGCGACACCATCCGCGTCTCGCTCTCGGCCCCGCCGGCCGAGGAGGTCAAGGTGGGCCTGCAGATCCTGCAGTCGCTGAACCTCCGCGAGCGCAAGCTCGAGATCGTCTCCTGCCCCTCCTGCGGCCGTGCCCAGGTGGATGTCTACAAGCTCGCGAACGACGTGACCGACGGGCTCGAGGGCATGACCGTTCCGCTCCGGGTGGCCGTCATGGGCTGCGTCGTGAACGGACCGGGTGAGGCCCGCGAGGCCGACCTCGGTGTGGCCTCGGGCAACGGCAAGGGGCAGATCTTCGTGAAGGGCGAGGTCATCAAGACCGTGCCCGAGTCGGAGATCGTGGCCACCCTCATCGAGGAGGCCAACCGGCTCGCCGCCGAGATGCCCGCCGGAGAGGTCGGCTCGCCGCAGGTCGTCACGGTCTAGCGGGACTGGTTCGCAGCGTGACGCACTACTTCGAGGACTTCGAGCCCGGCCAGGTGTTCATCACGCCCGGCAAGACGGTCACCGAGACCGATCTCGTGATGTTCACGGCGCTCACGAACGACAACAACCAGGTGCACACCGACGCCGAGTTCGCCGCCTCCACGCGGTACGGGCAGCGCGTCGTGCCCGGACTCTTCGGGGCGTCGCTCAGCCTCGGGTTGATCGCGCGCACCGGTGTCTTCGAGGGCAGCGCGGTGGCTCTTCTCGGCATCGACGGCTGGCGCTTTTCCGCGCCCGTCTTCATCGGCGACACGCTCACCTGCCGGGTCGAGATCCTCGGCACGCGGCTGACCTCCTCGGGCACCACGGCGGTCGTCGAGCGCCAGCTCACCCTGCAGAACCAGCGCGCCGAGACCGTCCAGTCGGGCCGCATGGACATCCTCGTCCTCACCCGAGCGTCCGCCCTCCCCACCCCCTGACCCGCGCCGCCTCACCCACTTGACACAAGATGTGCCAAGTCGGCGCTTTTGGGCGCACTTTCTGTCAAGTCGCCGCAGTGGGGGTGAGGTGCGGTGGGGCGCGACTCACCCACTTGACACAAGAT
Source organism: Actinomycetes bacterium (assembly GCA_023252095.1). Taxonomy (GTDB): domain Bacteria; phylum Actinomycetota; class Actinomycetes; order Propionibacteriales; family Nocardioidaceae; genus Aeromicrobium. The sequence continues at coordinate 1,349 of JAHEXN010000311.1, forward strand.
GTGCCAAGTCGGCGCTCTTAGGCCCACCTTCTGTCAAGTGGGCGGGACGGTGTGGGGAGAGGTGGCGCAGGGGTCGCTGACTTGACACAAGATGTGCCAAGTGGGCGCTTTTGGGCCCACCTTCTGTCAAGTCGCCGCAGTGGGGGTGCAGCGGGGCGGGGTGGGGGCCGGTGACTTGACACAAGATGTGCCAAGTCGGTCCTGTTCGGCCCATCTTGTGTCAAGTCGGTGGAGCTGGTTGGTGATCGGGCCGGGTCGGATCTGGGCGGCGGGGAGCAGGGCCGGGCGGGGCGGTCAGGCGGCGGTGTAGCCGCCGTCGACGGGGAGGACGACTCCCGTGATGAAGGCGGCGGCGGGGGAGGCGAGGAACACGATCGCGTCGGCCACCTCCTCCGGCTGGGCGATGCGGCCGAGCGGGTGCGTCGCCGCGATCCCGGCGAGCACCGCCTCAGGATCGGGCAGCTCCGCGAGCGGACGCCGGATGAAGGGCGTGTCGATCGTGCCGGGCGCGATCGCATTCGCCCGGATGCCATGGGGCGCGTACTCGATCGCGAGCGCCCTGGTGAAGTTCGCGATCGCCCCCTTCGTGGCCCCGTACGCCGTCTGGTTCGCGAGCCCCACGATTCCCGAGATCGACGTCACGTTCACCACGGCGCCCCCGCCCCGCTCGACCATCGCGGGCAGCGCCGCCCGGCTGAACAGGAACATGCTCCGCACATTTGTGGTCATCAGCCCGTCCCACTCCTCGAGCGAGGTCTCGGCGAGCGGCTTCAGCAGGAACCGGGCGGCGTTGTTGACGAGCACGTCGATCCGCCCGAACCTGCCGAGGGCGGCGGCGACGGCGGCCTCGGCCGTTCCCGGATGCGACACGTCACCCACCACGGCCACGACCCCGTCGTCGGCCTCCAACCCTCGTACCCCCTCATCGAGGTCGACCGCCACGACCCGGGCACCGCGCGCCCGGAACCGCCCGACCACGGCGGCGCCCACCCCGCTCCCCGCCCCGGTCACGATGGCCACGTGGTCGTTCAGGTCAACAGCAGGGGCAGCGGCAGCAGTCACGTCGACATCCTTGTCGTAGGGAGATGATGCCGCGATCGTATGACAATCTGCGGCGGATCACCAGGGCCGCGTGCTCTCCCGGCCACGGAGCACCGGCGCCGCCGCCAAAAGCGCCCGGGTGTACGGATGCGACGGCGCGGCGAACACCGAAGCCGCCGGTCCCTGCTCCACGATCCGCCCGTCCTTCATCACGGCGAGCTCGTCGCTCATGTGCTGCACGACTCCCAGGTCGTGCGAGATGAACAGGTACGCGACCCCCCGCTCCCGCTGCAGGGCGTCGAGAAGATCGAGGATCTGCGCCTGAATGGACACGTCGAGAGCGGAGACCGGCTCGTCGAGCACGATCACGCTCGGCTCCGGAGCGAGCGCCCGGGCGATCGACACCCGCTGCCGCTGCCCGCCTGACAGCTGCAGCGGCCGCGCCGCCGCGACCCGAGCCTCGAGCCCCACCTCCTCCAGCAGCGCCTCGACCGACCCCCGCCCCCGCAGAGCGTCCGAGAGGATCTGCGACACGGTCAACCGCGGATCGAACGACGACAGCGCATCCTGATACACCGCCCCCAACGAGGCCCGCCGCCCCCGCCGATCCCGCTCCCGCCCCGGAACCCACGCCCCCCCACCCAGCCGCACGCTCCCCGCATCCGGAGCCGTCAGCCCCAACACGATCCGAGCCACAGTGGTCTTCCCCGACCCCGACTCACCCACCAGCCCCACAGTCGTCCCCGCAGCAACCCCCAACGAAACCCCGTCGACAGCCGTCCTATCCCCAAACGCCTTCGACACCCCAGCAACCTCAAGCACCCACGCCCCGCCCGCCCCCGGGAGCAGTGGGGTGGACGTTCCCTTCGACGCGCGGCTCACCCACGCCCCGCCCGCCCCCGGGAGCAGTGGGGTGGACGTTCCCTTCGACGCG